>JALYIW010000123.1 GCA_030775625.1 Pseudomonadota bacterium
AGGCACACGAGTGTCGAGACCGGATTGCCGGGCAGACCGAACACCGACTGGCCTTGCGGGCCGATACCGAACCACATGGGTTTGCCGGGCCGTTGCGCGATGTTGTGGAAAACTTCTTGAACGCCCAACTGCATGAGCACTTTTGGAACGAGATCGAACTTGCCCATGGACACGCCGCCGCTGAGAATGAGGACTTCATGCGTCGTCAGATGCAGTTTCAGCCTCTCGCGCAGCATGTCTTCATCATCCAAGACATGATCATCGCCGATGCGTCCGAAGCCGCGCTTGCGCAGTGTGGCCGACACCGCATACGCGTTGGAGCGCCGGACCTGGTAGTTCGCGATCGGGTCACCCGGTTCGACGAGCTCGTCTCCGGTCGAGATGACCATGACGGCCGGCTGACTGCTGACGCGCACACGGGCCATTCCGGCGGACGCAGCCACCGCGATTTCGGGCGCTCGCAGCAAAGTGCCCGTCTCGAGCAGCAACTCCCCTTGGCGGCTGTCGCTGCCGCGACGGTGCACATTGTGGAACGGCGTTGACGCGACTACGGACTTCAACGAGACATAGCCGTCGACCACGTCGTATTGCTCGACGGGGATTACGCAGTCCGCCGCATGCGGGAGGATGGCGCCCGTCATGACCTCGATGGCATTTTCGCCGCGGGCCAATTTGAGGGCCGGTGACCCGGCGGCTTGCGTGGCTTGAATCTGAAAGCGCCGCAGACCGCGCCTGAGTAGTTCGCTGTCGACGGCGACCCCGTCCATGGTCACGCGGTCGAACGGCGGCTGATCACGCTCCGCATACACATTCTCCCGCAGTGTCCCGCCGACGCACTGCCTCAAGGGCAGCGATTCGATGGGCAAGCATGTCAGCCGAGAGTTGATCGCCTCTTCGGCCAGACGCGGGGTGATGAGCGTACCAGCCTGCATGGGTCCTTCGGTGGGCGCGCGGCGAAACGACTGCCGCGCGCATGTCAGATTACGATTTGTGGGCGGCTTTGTAGGCTTTCAACTGTTCGTTGAAGCGTCCGACATTGGCCTGAAGTTCATCGACCGCGGCGTTGTTCTTCTGTGTCAACACCTTTTGCTTCTCTTCCGCCTTCTTCTTCTCCTCGGCCGACGGTTTCGCGTCCTTCGGAGCCGCGGAGTCCATTTCCAGCTTGATGCAGTCGAGATACGAGTTCATTTCGGTGTTGTAGCGGTCGAAATCATGCTTGGCAGCGATCATCTGCTCTTTGGTCGCGGTGGAACCATCGGGCGGCGCATCGGGAGAATGCGGATAGGTACAGCTGCCCTGCGAATGGGCTGCAGAGCCGAGTGCGAAAACCAGCGTCAGCGGTATCCAAGCCTTCATCGGGAATCCTCTAGTTATCGGTGCGAAAGTAGTCGGGACGAGTGCGATCTTACGGCCAAGGCCGGTAAGCCGCCAGCGTTCCCCGGCGCGCCCTTGGACGTGAACAGCGTGCCGCGCATTTATTTGATTAATTCGTAAAATTGATAAATTGGATTAAAAATCGTAGTATTAATGCAATATATGAATGACTGGCGCTCATGGACCGACTGTCGTGGATGCACTGTTTTACCCGCTCCGTCGAGACCGGCAGCTTCTCCGCCGTGGCACGGGAAATGAGAACAGGACAGCCGAATGTCAGCAGGCAAATCGCCGCGTTGGAAAAGCATCTGGGGGTTCGACTGCTGCATCGGTCTACCCGGCAATTGACACTCACGCCGCAAGGCGCGCGGTTTTATCCCGATGCGCGACGGATTCTGGATGCTACACGGGAGGCCGAGTGCAGCGCCCGCGGCGAAGGCAAGCCTCAGGGATTGCTTCGAGTCGCTTGTCCGACCGCGTTGGGGCGCACCCACCTGCTGCCTCAGCTCGGGACATTTCTCGCCAAATATCCGGGCATACGGATCGACGTTCAGATCGGCGACCGTTTCATCAATTTGATCGAGGAGGGCGTCGATGTGGCCGTGCGTATCGGCATGCCGAAGGACAGTGCTCTTGCGGCGCGAAAAGTGGGTTTGGCCGAGCGGATTTGTCTGGCCAGCGTGGGATATCTGGCGAAACTTGCGCCCCCGATGGAACCGCGCGATCTGTTGAAGCATGAATGCGTCCTGTACGGATCGTCGGGCTCCGCCAATACCTGGACTTTGGGAGGCCAGGACGTGGCCGTTACGGGGCGTGTCGCCGTGAATGATCCCGACGGCGCCTACCGGGCGGTGATCGATGACCTGGGAGTGGGAAACGCACCCGTCTGGCTATTCGAGCGTGCGCTGCTGGACGGCAGGGTCAAGGCGCTATTGCTCAACTATCCGATTCAACCGGTACCCATTTATTTGGTTTATTCCGAGCACCGCTTGATGCCGCTGCGGGCCACGGTTTTCATGGATTTCATCGCAGCGGCGTTCAGTCACGAGGCGTCTCTCAACGAGGGAAGCGTCGCGCACGTCCTGCGGCGCTTATCTGTCTAAGGCAGCGTTTCGGAGCCTGGCGAAGACGCGAATCGCCGTTTTGGGGTTCACGAAGGGACCCGCGAACCGCTACACTGCGGCCGCGCGCCCGTAGCTCAGCTGGATAGAGTACCTGGCTTCGAACCAGGGTGTCGGCGGTTCGAATCCGTCCGGGCGCACCATAAGATCAAGCAGTTAGGTGATGTTGCGAAATTGAAAAAATGCTTGAGTGACCATTGAGTGACCAAGTTGCTTGGGTAGTTGTGGCCCGTCGATTCGAACTCGTCGCAATGGGTATTGAACAATCTTCCCGTGCGATTCTCGTTGGAAAGTAGCCCGCGAGGTAGGAACTTGGATCGAGGGCTGCAACGAGATGCTCCATTAGGCGATCGGCGGCGGGTCGTTGTGCCTGAGTCCAGGTCTCACGGGGTGGCAGGCGCCCAGGCGTGGTGCCCCGCGCTCGACACTCTATCGTCCGAGAGCAGTGGGGTGGGGCGGGGCGCATTGTCCGCTAGCCCTTCAGAACGACAACAGATTCGCGAGTATCGTCGTCAGTGAAAATTTTCCACCGTCAACATACAGTACAAAATCTTCGTCGAAGTTCGCTGTACGCGTGTTTTGCGTCCCAAGCGTAATAAGCCATTGCTGCATTGAGTCACTCAGCAAGCGGCGAACATCATCGATTGCACTTGCAGTTTTGCCGCGGCTAGGACGCAACTCCGCAACGGCAGCAGCAGCCTGCTCTCGCTGATTGAGATAGAACAATCACTTGCCGTTCCCTTCCGAGAAGTCATTGCGCGCCAGGCGCCAGCGCAGTGCAAGGTGGCGGCACCGGATTTGGCCTCGTTGCGTGCCATGTAGGTCTCCGAAGAATCATGTAAAAATGGTGCCACAACGGTAGAACACTTCATGGATCGAGCCCGAGGTTCTCTGGCAGCGGCTCCGTGTCACATCGAGTGGCGAATTTCCCCAAGCGTAATAAATGGCGCGTGAGCTACGGGCACAGCAATGCGAGCGTCACAACCCTCACTGGCAATGGGAATGAGCAAGCGTGTTTTCCCCGGCAAAAGAGTCTCGCGCAGTGACCGCGCTCACAACGCAAAGCTGCCGGACGCTTAAGACGAGATCGACGACTTGATGGTGTCCCGAACGCATTCGCGCAGCCAACGATGGGCGGGGTCTCCATCTTGCCTTGGGTGCCAAAGCAATGAAACCATGATCTCCGGCGCGGCTATCGGAAGGGGAAAACTATGCAGTCCAAAGCGCAAGTTTCCGGTATGCCGTTCGGGAACGCTGGCGATTAAATCGGAGCCACGCGCCAGCGCCAATGCAGCTGAGAAGCCGCCGACGATAGCGACAATCTCGCGCTCCAAGCCAAGCAGCTTCAAGGCTTCATCTATCGGTCCTTTATCGAGCCCAGGCCGCGAAATGGCGACGTGCCTTCCCGCCGCATAGCGAGCGAGCGTGATTTCGCCCCGGCACAACGGGTGGCCCCTGCGTACGACACCGATGAAGCGGTCCCGGAACAATACCTGTACACGCACCTCGGGGCCCGTCATCTTGCCGATGACGCCCGTTTCCAGATCGACGGTACCGTCGCGAAGGCCAGCACTCTCCATGTCCTTTTTCTGCACGAAGCGCAGCCGCACGCCCGGCGCCTCGTTGGCCACTCGTTGGATGAGCCCGGGTCCGAAACTCTCCACGAAGCCTTCGCCGGTGCGTAGTGTGAACGTTCGAACGAGGTATTTGAGATCGAACCCTTCGGCAGGGCGCAGTACCGCTCGCGCATCCTGAACGACCTGATTGACGCGGTCCCGTAGTTCGAGCGCCCGAGGTGTAGGAACCATTGCGCGTCCGGCCCGCACCAGCAGGGGGTCGCCGGTGGTCTTCCTCAATCGCGTCAGTGCCCG
>JALYIW010000124.1 GCA_030775625.1 Pseudomonadota bacterium
CCGTTATCGTCGAAGATTCACAGGGTGTGCCGCGGACATTGAAAGCTGGCGATACAATGTTTTTCCCCGCTGGGTCGAGCGCAATATGGACAGTGCCCGAATACGTCCGCAAGGTGGCATTCTTGCGGTATCCAATGGTGACTCCGCTCGTACTCTTGTATCGCTTTGTTAACAAGCTCAAGCGAGTAATGGGAAGCGAGAAGACATCGACTGGCTTTTGAACGCGTACCAACTTCGTCCCCGGAACACCTTGACCATCATCGAGAGCCAGGGGTCGGAACGTGGCGAGTCTGTCGGTGTGAATGGCGATGGGTTTGTTGGCGCAGGCGCCAACGATCCGAAATCGGTCTAGGATGCGAAAGAGAGCACACGGCGTCCAAATCGCCGCGCACGCGGGCCGTGTACAGAGCCTGTATCAGATGCTCTGCCATGGTGCCTTCGGTCACGTCTCCCAATGCTTTCGCCGCAAAACCGTTGTAATTAGACCGGTTTAAAAACCGTGTTGGCGTTCATTCGGCGGCGGAGGGCAACAAGGATCTGTGTCGTGATGACCGGTGGCGGAGCGGATGGTTATCGACGGAGGTGAACCGACGTCAGGCCTCGTCGAGCCACCCGTGGCGCTGGATTCGAAGGGCGACCTCGGTCCAGTCCGGACCGAGGCGGTGACAGCCTCGAGCATACTGCTCCACATGTGAAGATTCAAAACGTTCGTCGGCACCAGCTCCAATGCGGTGAAGACCAGGTATGGGCGGCGCCGATTACGATGTTCATGCTGCGCTTGATGAAGCTGAAATCGCAATGGGGATGGTCGTGGTCGAATTTGGTGGCTGCTGCGCATGAACTTGTTCACGCATCGCGAGCTCTGGGCTTGGCTCAATAATCCGCTGGGCGTTCCCCCCGATCCCGGAGCGCCATAATAGGTCGGGATGAGCTTTTAACTTGGACAGCATCAGGGGGGGCTGAATATGAGCGGCGCCCAAACCGGTCCAAGTGCCCGGGAAAACAGCAGTGATCCTCAGGCAGATTTCGGGCCAATTTGGACAGCAGTGCGATTAACTATGTGCTTGAATTCAAGGCTGCAACCTGCGCGGCTAATATCGACCTGATTGAAGCCACAGCGGCAGCGGAGTTTGTCAGGGTCTGTTTGACGAAGCGATTCAGGGAGCACGCCGATGAAAAGGTGCAAAAAATGCGGACGGGAAGGATTCTCGAGCGCTAAGCCATGTGAATGCGGGAATTTTGCAGCTCCAGGCGCCGACCGAAATAAGGCGGCCACAATCTTAACTGCACTCGCTGGAGCGGCAGCCATTCTAGGTATTGTTGAGATGACGTCCAGAATGATATTTGGCCTGGGATCACCCGTTTTATTTGAGGTTGACCCTAACTTCGGATCGTATCCCAGACCTAACCAGCGGCTGCACCGTTTCTTTGTCGATATCGATACTAATCAATATGGAATGCGATCGTCGCCCTTCGCACCTAAGAAACAAGCAGACGAATATCGAATTCTGTTTGTGGGAGACTCCGTGCCGTTCGGCACCACTTATATCGACCAACGTGACATCTTTGTCGAGCAGATCGATTTGCGGCTGCGCCAGAAAAAGAACGTTCGCGCGGTTATTATGAACGCTTCATCGCCCGGATGGGCACCGAGCAACGAGCTAGGATTCATCAAGACTCGTGGCCTTTACGACGCTGACTTAGTGGTTCTTGTGTACAACACCAAGGACCTTACCCAGCAGTTTTCGGCATACCGAGATTCTCCGATCACCCCTTTGGCAAACCCCCGGTTTGCCATCTCGGAGTTATGGTTGCGTTATGTAATACCACGACTTTTTCCACAACTTGCCGTAGTGGACCCGGGTTCTACGGCCGCACAAGGCAAGCCGCGGCTAAGCGATGAAGCACTGGTCATGGAGACCATAGAACGAACCAAGGAATTCGTCGCGTCGAAGGGCGCCAGATTTGTAATATTATATTCCCCCGTTTTTACTGATGACGTCCGCAGCTACCAGTCTGACTGGGATGAGGCGTTGGCGAGGCTCAAAAGATGGGGTATTCAGGAGGGCGTACCTATTATCGACATGACCAATTCAGTATCGCGGAATTCTGCTCGAGTGTATGTCGACGGCATTCACCTGCGCAAAGCCGGCAACGGTCTATATGCCGATACCTTCATGAATTGGTTCAATGTTCACGAGCTGACCGCTGCTGGAAATGCCGGTTCCCACAAGTAGCGAGGCGATTTGGCCTGCCGTTGGAAATTGCTTGTTGACTTCTTGCGACGTGCACGTGCAGGCGGCAGGCGGGCGGCGTTCATTTCAACGAGGCACGAAAAATTCCGTGTAAGCGACGATTTCCCGACCGCGCAGCTCGATGAGATCGATCAGTTCGGTGGCGACGGTTATGCCAGTGACCTTCGAATAAATGTCGACGTTCCAGTGCACGGCCGCGCGGGGCCATTGCACGATGAGCGAGGTCAATGCGTACTCTTGGAGTCGAAAAACCTTGACCATCATAGAGAGCCAGGGCCGGAATGTGGCAAGGCTGTCGGCGCAAATCGAGATGGGTTTGTCGGCGCTCGCGCCTGCA
>JALYIW010000125.1 GCA_030775625.1 Pseudomonadota bacterium
CAATTAGCGGCTCGGCATTGCAAGGTGAATTAAAGATGGTGACGATCCGTTTGACTCGACGCGGCGGCAAGAAGACCCCGTTCTATCACGTTGTGGTGACCGATAGCCGCAAACGCCAAGGCGGCACGAGCCTCGAGAGCGTGGGATTGTTCAATCCCGTCGCACGCGGCGCGGAAGTGAAATTGCGCCTCAATGTCGCCCGAATAGAGCATTGGGTGAGCAAGGGTGCTCACATGTCGGAGCGCGTTAAATTTCTACTCACCAGCTTCCGCAAGCAGGCCGCTTAAGGCACTCGTAACGATTCGCAGGGGGCCGCGATGAGCGACGATTCATCGACGCTCATCCAATTAGGGTTCGTGGGTGCGCCTTTTGGCGTCCGAGGGTGGGTCAAACTTCGTTCACACACCGATCCCCCGGAGCGCCTGCTCGAGCACCGCAGTTTGTGCATCGGGCAGGGCGATGCCTGGAGAATCTACCGCATCGAGTCGAGTGGGCGCAGTGGCGGCGCGCTCACGGTGAAATTGGCGGGAGTCGAGGATCGGGATCAGGCGCAGGCTTTGCGGGGAGCGCAAGTCCGGGTGGCGCGCAGTGAGTTGCCGCAGCGCAACGACAAGGACTTCTACCGCGCCGATTTGATCGGTTGCGAGGTGGTGAATCTCGAGGACATTGCCTTGGGATTCGTGAGGCATTTCATCGAGACGCCGGCACAGGTTCTGATGGTGGTGCGGGGGTCACAGGAGTTTTGGATACCGGCGGTCCCGCGCCATGTGCGGCGGGTCGATTTGCACGCCCGCCGGGTGGTAGTGGACTGGAGCGCGGCCATGGACTCCAGCGGCGCCGGCTGAAGCGCATGCGTATTGCGGTCGTGTCGTTGTTTCCGGTGATGCTGCGCGAGGCGCTGGCGCACGGGGTGCTGGGGCGGGCCGTGGAACGCGGGATTCTGGAGGTCGATTTTATCGACCCGCGTGATTTCGCAACGGATGTCCATCGCACGGTCGATGATCGATCGTACGGCGGCGGACCGGGCATGGTGCTGAAGGTCGAACCATTGCGCAGCGCTTTGCGTGCGGCGGTGGCGGCTCTGCCCGCAGGCAGCAGGCGCGTGTATATGGGCGCGGATGGGCGCAGGTTCGAACAAGCCACGGCGCGCGAGGCGGGCGACTGGCCGGGCCTGGTGTTGGTGGCGGGCCGTTACGAGGGGGTCGATGAGCGCTTCTTGGAGCGCGAAATCGACGAGCAATGGTCCATCGGCGACTATGTGCTCTCGGGCGGCGAACTGCCGGCCTTGGTGGTGATCGACGCGATTGCGCGGCTCATGCCCGGGACCTTGGGTAGTGCGGAATCGGCGGTGCAGGAATCGTTCAGTGACGGATTGGTGGATTGGCCGCACTATACGCGGCCTCCGGCCATCGCCGGCGATGAGGTGCCGGCGGTGTTGATGTCCGGCGATCACGCCGCGATTCGACGCTGGCGGTTGCAGCAGGCGCTGGGCCGCACCTGGCTGCGGCGGCCTGACCTGCTCGAGCGCCGCGGCATGAGTGACGATGAACGGGCATTGTTGGAAGAATTCAAGATCGGACGTGCGAGAGGACAATTGTTATGAACAAAATCATCCAAGAATTGAACGGCGAACGGGCAACCCGCAAGTTTCCGGATTTCAGCCCCGGCGACACCGTGGTCGTACAAGTAAAAGTGGTCGAGGGTGATCGCGAGCGCGTTCAGGCCTACGAGGGAGTGGTCATCGCGAAAAAGAATCGCGGCATAAATTCTTCTTTCACGGTGCGCAAGATTTCCCACGGCGAAGGCGTGGAGCGCGTGTTTCAAACCTTCAGTCCTGCGATCAGCGAGGTCAGCGTCAAGCGCCGCGGCGCGGTTCGACGCGCCAAGCTGTACTACTTGCGCGATTTGTCCGGCAAAGCCGCGCGTATTGATGAGAAAATCTGACATTGAAGAAATTTGACATTGCATGAGTGTCGGTTCCGCAGTGCTGGGTTTTTTTGGTTTGGTCTGGCGGATTCTCGAGGGAATCCGCAGGGTCCTGCATCTCGTGCTTCTGCTGGTCATCTTTGGCTTCATTCTCGCCGCTCTTCATACGTCGATTCCGATCGTGCCGCACACGGCGGCGCTGATCATTGCGCCCGAGGGCTCTCTGGTCGAACAGCTCGCCGGCGATCCCGTACGCCGCGCCTTTGGGCAAGCCTCCGGCGGCCCGGCGCCGGAGACGCTGCTCAAGGATGTGATCGACGCCATTGCGGCCGCAAGATCCGACTCGCGCATCAAGCTGATCGTCATGGATCTCGGTTACTTGGATACCTCGGGCCTGTCCAAACTCCAAGAAGTCGCCGCGGCCCTTCGCGACTTCCGCGCGGCGGGTAAGAGGGTAGTCGTCGCGGCCGATTCGCTCGATCAAACTCAGTACTATCTGGCGGCGCAGGCCGGCGAGGTCTATCTCGATCCGATGGGGCTGGTGTATCTCGATGGCTTCAGCTATTACCGAATGTTCTTGAGGGATGCCATCGAGAAACTGGGCGTCGACGTCAACATCTTCCGCGCCGGTACTTATAAGAGCTATACCGATCAATTTTCGCGCACCGATATGGCCGCGAGCGAACGCGAAGAGAGTTCCGTGTGGCTCCAGGCGCTGTGGACTTCGTACCAGCAGGACGTCACTCGTGCGCGTTCACTTCCAGCAAATGCCCTGAATGATTTCGTGACGGATGAACCGGCCGCGCTCGCCGCCGTCAACGGCGATGCGGCCAAGTTGGCGCTGCAGCGCGGGCTGGTTACTGCGCTGAAAAGCCGGCGCCAATTGGCCGACGAACTCAAGGTCCTGGTGGGTGAGGACAATGAAACTCACTCGTTCAATGCCATTGGCATGAGTCAATATTTGACGGCAGTACGCTCCAAGCGCGTCCTGAAACCCAAGTCAGAGGCTCGCGTCGGCGTCGTGGTTGCCTCCGGAGAGATTCTCGACGGGCACCAACCCGCAGGCTCGATCGGCGGCGAGAGCACGGCCGATCTATTGCGGCAAGCGCGCTATGACAACGCGGTGAAGGCGGTGGTGCTGCGCGTGGATAGTCCGGGCGGCAGTATGTTCGCCTCGGAACAGATATTGCGCGAAGTGCAGGCCCTGAGAAAAGCCGGCAAGCCGGTCGTGGTGTCGATGAGCACCTATGCCGCCTCGGGTGGCTATTATATCTCCGCCGCCGCGAATCAGATATTTGCGAGTCCGACTACGTTGACGGGGTCGATCGGCGTGTTCTCGGTGGTACCCACCTTTCAGCGCAGCCTGGAGAAATTCGGCGTGAAAGTCGACGGCATCGGCACCACGCCGCTCGCCGGGGACATGCGCCAGGATCGCGCATTAGGGCCCGCCGCCCGGCAGGTCCTGCAAACGTCGGTCGATCACGCGTATTCAGAGTTCCTGCGTCGAGTGGGTGAGGGAAGAAAGAAATCCGTCGAGGACGTAGACAAGATCGCGCAGGGGCGCGTCTGGGCGGGCGTCGATGCGCAACGCATCGGTTTGGTGGATCATCTGGGCGGACTGAAGGACGCAACCGACGCTGCGGCGAAGCTCGCCGAACTCGGATCGGACTACGATGTCGACTACATCGAACCGAACTTGAGTCTTCGCGAGGAATTGTTGATGCAGCTGCGATCCGAAACGCTTCGCCTGGGTCAACTGGCCGGCGTGATCCAACCGCCGCGCGATTTGGAGCGGATTCTCGACCCCGTCCTGGAGCAGGCGCGCGCCATTGCGAGGCTCAACGACCCCCGCGGGTTATACGCGTACTGTTGGTGCCGCGAACCGCGATTGAGCCTCAAAGGCCTTGCAGGCCGTTGAGCTAAAGGCTCGCCCAATCGAGGATGATCTTCCCGGATTTTCCCGAGTTCATGATTTCAAAACCTTGCAGGTAATCGTTGATTCCCAAACGATGGGTGATCACCGGCCGTACGTCGAGGCCGCTCTGCAGCATGCTCGACATCTTGTACCAAGTTTCGAACATCTCGCGGCCGTAAATACCCTTGATCACCAAGCCTTTGAATATGACCTGATTCCAATCAATGGCCGTCTCGCCCGGCGGTATTCCGAGCATGGAGATGCTGCCGCCGTGATTCATGGTGCGCAGCATGTCCCGCAAGGCAGCCGGGTTGCCCGACATTTCAAATCCCACATCGAAGCCTTCTTCCATGCCCAACTCGCGCATCGCATCGTCCAGCGATTCGCGCGACACATTGAGCGCGCGGGAAGCCCCCATCTTGGCGGCCAGTTCCAGTCGGTAGTCGTTGACGTCGGTGATCACGATATGCCGCGCTCCGCAGTGGCGTGCGATGCCGACGGCCATGATGCCGATGGGACCCGCGCCCGCGATGAGCACATCCTCCCCGACGACGTTGAACGCCAGCGCAGTGTGCGTGGCGTTGCCGAATGGATCGAGAATCGAGGCAATCTCGTCGTCGATGGCCGCGGATAGCTTGAACACATTCGAGGCCGGGATGGTGAGGTACTCGGCAAAGGCGCCGGCGCGGTTCACACCCACCCCTTGCGTGTTGCGGCATAAATGCCGACGGCCCGCGCGGCAATTACGGCAATGACCGCAAGTGATATGTCCTTCGCCGGATACGCGATCACCTGTGGCGAAACCGCGCACTTCACTGCCCAGTTCGACGATTTCCCCGGAGTATTCGTGTCCGACGGCCATTGGCACCGGCACCGTTTTTTGCGCCCAGGCATCCCAGTTATAGATATGCATGTCGGTGCCGCAGATGGCGGTGCGGTGCACTTTGATAAGAACGTCATTGTGACCGACGGAGGGTTCTGGAACATCCTGCAACCAGATGCCGGGTTCTGCACGTGCCTTGACCAGCGCTTTCATGGCTTGCCCCCTTGAATGATGCCCAGTTCGCGCCCCACGTGGCTGAAGGCCTGAATCACTCGATCGAGCTGCTGCATGGAGTGCGCAGCACTCATCTGGGTACGGATCCGGGCTTTTCCATGCGGAACGACCGGAAACGCAAAGGCGACCACATAGACACCTTCGGCTTGCATGCGTTCCGCGAGGCGTACGGCCAAGGGTGCATCGCCCAGCATAACCGGAATGATCGGGTGCTCGCCGGGGATCAGGCTGAAGCCTAAGGCCTGCATGTGATCGCGAAAATATCGGGCATTCCTGTGCAGTCGATCGCGCAAATCCGGTGAATCCTCCAGCAGATCGAGCACCTTGATGGTTGCGGCGGCCACCGGCGGCGGGATGCTGTTCGAGAACAGATATGGCCGTGAGCGCTGGCGCAGCCATCCAACGATCTCCCGGCGCGCGGCCACATACCCGCCGCTGGCTCCCCCCAACGCCTTGCCCAGGGTGCCGGTCAGGATGTCGATTCGATCGATGACGCCACATAGCTCGTGCGAACCTCGACCGCCGGCGCCCATGAAGCCGGTGGCGTGCGAGTCATCCACCATGACCAGAGCGCCGTATTTATCGGCCAGGTCGCAGATCCGCGCGAGCCTCGCAATCGAGCCGTCCATGGAGAAAACTCCGTCGGTCGCAATCATCCTGACGCGTGCGCCCTGGGAGTCTTTCAAGCTTTGCTCGAGTTCGTCCAAATCGTTGTTGGCATACCGCAGACGGCGCGCTTTGCACAGACGAATCCCGTCGATGATGCTGGCGTGGTTCAAAGCGTCGCTGATGACCGCGTCTTGCTCGTCGAGCAACGTCTCGAATAGGCCGCCGTTTGCATCGAAACAAGAAGAATACAAAATACTATCTTCCATCGACAGGTAAGCGCTCAGCCGTTCTTCCAATTCGCGGTGCACGCTCTGCGTCCCGCATATGAAACGCACCGACGCGACCCCATATCCAAAGCGGGTGAGCGCGCTGCGCGCAGCCTCCAGAACGGCGGGATGATTCGCCAAGCCCAAATAGTTGTTGGCGCACAGATTGATCATTTCGCGGCCGTCCGCCAGGGTGACCAACGGACCCTGTGCCGAGCCGATGACACGCTCGCGTTTGAGAAGCCCCGCCGCACCGAGCGCTGCGGTGTCCCTCTGCAGGCGCTCGCGATATTCCTTCAGCCACATGAGACTATTATAGCGGCTTGGCGCAAGCGGAATGGAATGCGGGCCTATATGCCAAACGACGACAAAGCCGACAATTACCGCCTCGACAAATGGCTGTGGCATGTTCGGTTCTACAAAACGCGCAGTCTCGCGACGGCAGCCATCAATGGCGGCAAAGTTCATTTGAACGCCGAACGCATCAAGCCGGCCCACCGTGTGCGCATCGGCGACCGCCTCAGCGTCTCGCAGCAGGGGATGGTGGCCGAATATGAGGTGCTGGGCCTGCCGATGCGCCGCGGGTCTGCCGCTGAGGCGCACACGCACTGCCTGGAGACTGCCGCCAGCGCCGAGCGAGGCGTGAAATTGCGCGAGCAGCTGCGATTGGCGCAACTGTCGAGGCCCCGGTCCGAAGGTCGGCCGGACAAGCGAGATCGCCGGCGTTTACTGCGCCTGCAGCGCCAATAATGCACACGATTCAAATTCTGGTTTCGCTGTTGGTGGTGATCGCCGCGATATCCGTGGTGGCAGCGCGGCTGAAATTACCGCCGGCCATCTTGCTGGTGATGGCGGGGGTCGCTTTGGCGCTCATCCCCGGATTGCCGACGCTGAAGCTGGCGCCCGACTTCGTATTGTTATTCGTGTTGCCCCCGGTGATCTATTCATCGGCGGTCGCGATGAGCTGGCGCGAATTCCGCTTCAACCTGCGGCCCATTTCGTTGTTGGCGGTGGGGTGCGTCGCTTTCACGACCATCGCCACGGCCGCCGCCGCTCACTGGGTGTTGCGTCTGTCCTGGCAAGAAGGATTCATTCTGGGCGCCATCGTATCCCCGCCGGACGCGGTCGCGCCCTTGTCCATCGCGCGCAGAATGCAGATTCCGCAACGCATTCTCGTCATTCTGGAGGGCGAAGGGCTCGCCAATGATGCGACGGCCCTGGTGCTGTACCGCTTTGCCGTGGCAGCCGTGAGCGCGGGCGTATTCTCCTTTGACCGGGCATTGGCCACCTTCGCCGCCATCACGACCGGCGAGATTCTGTGGGGACTGGCGGTAGGCTGGACAATCCTGCGGCTGCGCCGGTGGGTGCGCGACCCCAGCATTGAAATCGTGCTCTCGGTATTGACGCCGTTCATCGCCTATTGGCCGCCGGAGCACCTGGGGGGATCAGGGGTGCTGGCGACCGTCACCGCCGGGCTTTACATCAGCTGGAACGGCTTGCGCTTGATCAGCGCAGCCACTCGCCTTCAAGGCATTTTTTTCTGGGAGGTCCTGATCTACTTGATCGAGGGTCTGGTGTTTTTGGTGACCGGTCTGCAAGCACGCGCATTGATCGCAGGATCCAGTTCATACAGCACCCGCGAACTCGCCCTCTCCGCCGCCGTCGTGTGCGCCGTCGTCATCGCGTCGCGTTTCGTGTGGATGTATCCGGCGACATACATTCCGCGATGGCTATCCGCCCGATTGGCGCGCAGAGATCCCGCACCGCCGTGGCAGTGGCCGTTTGCCCTGGCATTCACCGGAATCCGCGGCACGGTGTCGCTGGCGGCGGCGCTCGCCATTCCCTTGCTCACCGACGGGGGCCAACCGTTTCCACATCGCGATCTGATTCTGGTGTTGACCTTCGCCGTGATCCTGGTGACGCTGGTGGGTCAAGGCCTGCTGCTGCCCTCGGTGATCCGCGCGCTCGGCCTCGCGAGCGCCGGGCGGCGCGAGCACGCGGCCGAAAGGAGCCAGGAGTTCATCGCGCGCCGCAAGGCTATAGAAGCCGCCGCGGCGCGCCTCGACGCGCTGCAATGGGAGCGTGGTCTACCCGCGGAGATCGTCCAATCCTTGCGTACCCGGCTCGCTGATCGACTTCAGTACGTGCGCAACAAGAGCGACGGCGACCCCACCCACCAGAAGTTGGTGCTGCTCAAGGACGACGTCGAACTGTCATTGCTGGCCGCGGAACGGGAGACCGTCAACGATATGTACCGCAGCGGCGAGCTGCAGAGTGAACCGCGCCGCAGGATCGAGCGCGACCTCGACATGCGCGATGCGCAGCTGGCGAATCCGCAGGATGAAGGGTGAGCCCAACCGCGGGCTAGGCCCACAGGTCGGCCATGCTTTCCGGATCGTCCATCTCGCAGCTATTCGCCGACTCGGGCTGAAGGGTTTTCCACTCAGCGGCGTACCAATAGGCGGTGACGAGCCCGGCTGTGGGCAGCTCACGCCGTTGGGGTTTGGGTCCGAATCGACTCGCGAGCTGACTTAGGCTCGGATTGTGTCCGCATATCATGATGTGTCCGAGGCCGGCAGCGCTCTTCAGGAGCAACCTCCATGTCGTCTCGGCCGTAGCCAGGTACAGTTCGCGAGCACATTGCACCTGTTGGGCATCCAGTTCGCACGTCGCGGCGATGATTTCGGCGGTGGCCCAGGCTCGCTCGGCCGGACTTACCAAAATCAAATCCGGGATGAGATCGCGGTACACGATCCGAGCCGCCATTTCCTGCGCCTCGATGGCACCCCTATGGGTCAGCGTGCGCTCGAAGTCCTCGGCGCAACTATCGATGGATTGGGCCTTTCCGTGCCGCAATAGCGTCAGTCTGCGCGTACCCACAGATGTCCACCTTCAATTTTGGTTGCGAAAACGCGTACCGGTTCATAGGCGGGCGGCGAGAGAGCTTCCCCCGTGCGCAGGCAGAAGCGGGCTCCGTGCCGCGGACAGACGATTTCCGTGCCTTGAATTGCGCCGCCGGTGAGTTGCGCACCGTCGTGACTACAAATGTCCTCGATCGCGAAATAACCCCCGCCGCTGCGGACGACGGCGACCATTTTACGGCCGACGGCAATGGAAATTGATCGGCCGTCGGCTAAATCCTCGCTGGGCCCGGCATCGATCCATTGCATCACATCATCCCGGTTTGCAATCGCGCCTCTTCCGACATCATGGTTTGATTCCACGGCGGATCGAATACCAATTCCACATTGGCCCGGGCGACGGTGGGAACAATTTGCACTTTGTCGCGCACGTCAGCCACCAATACCTCGCCCATACCGCAGCCCGGGGCGGTCAGCGTCATTTTAATGTCGACGTTGCGTGTCGCATCATCGTTCTTGGTGACCTCACATTCGTAAATCAAACCGAGATCGACGATATTGACGGGGATTTCCGGGTCATAGCAAGTCTTGAGCTGCCGCCACACGATGTTCTTGATGTCCTCCTCCGAGGCCCCCGGGGGCACTTCGGGGGCGCTTGCCGCGGTCTTGCCGATGGCATCGGCATCTTGGCCGGGAATGCGGAATAAATTCCCGTCGATGTATACCGTGAAACTGCCGCCCAAGGCCTGGGTGATGTAGCCCACCGAGCCGAGTTTCAGATTGACCTCGATGCCGGCCGGGATGGCCACCGCTTTGACCTCGCGTTGCACGACTATGGGCTCATTCTCGTAAGAGTGCATTTACATGCTCATTCAGTTGATACGGCGGGCGCAGACTTCGAATCCGTCGATCGCAGCGCCGAGGCGAGGGTATGCCAGCACAGACTCGCACATTTCACCCGGGCCGGGTATTCACGGACGCCGGACAGCGCCGCGAGTTTGCCGAGTTGCTCGGAAGCAGCTGCCGCCTCGTCGGTCAGCAGCATATGCACTCGCGCGAATATCTGCAGCGCTTCGGCACGGGTTTTGCCTTTCACAGCTTCAGTCATCAGCGACGCAGATGCGGTGGATATGGCGCAGCCCTGGCCCTCGAATCGAATGTCGCTGATGGTATCGTCGTGCAACTTCAGGCGCAGCGTCAGGCGGTCGCCGCACATGGGATTGAAACCTTCCACACTGGCATCGGCCTGATCGAGGCCGCCGAAGTTACGCGGCCGGCGGTTGTGGTCGAGAATCACGTCCCTATAAAGATCGTTGATTTCCATCGCAGTACTCAGGCGAAGATCTTGCGCGCGCGTTCGACGCCCGCGGCAAGTCTGTCGACTTCCTCAAAAGTATTGTAGAACGCAAACGAAACGCGCGCCGTCGCCGGCAATTTGAAGAATTCCATCACGGGCATGGCGCAGTGATGGCCGGTGCGAATGGCGATGCCGTCCTCATCAAGAATGGTTCCCAGATCATGGGGGTGCACGCCTGCGACGGTGAAGGAGATCAGACTCGCCTTGTCGCGCGCCGTACCCACGATATGAAGATCGTGGATTTTGGATAAAACTGCGCTCCCGTGTCTTAGCAGGGCAGCCTCATGGACGTGCGCTGCATCGCGATCCATGCCATTTAGAAAATCGACTGCCGCGCCCAGCCCAACGGCACCGGAGATATTCGGCGTACCGGCTTCGAATTTATTTGGCAAGCCATTGTAAGTGGTCTTGGCAAAGGTCACCGACAAAATCATTTCGCCGCCGCTCTGCCACGGTGGCATGCGCTCCAGGAGTTGTTCCCGTCCGTACAGTACGCCAATTCCCGTGGGGGCGAACATTTTATGCCCGGAAAATACGTAAAAGTCGCAGGCCAAGTCTTGCACATCTATGCCCATGTGCGAAACGGCCTGTGCGCCGTCGATCAAGGTAGTGATGCCGCGCGCCTTGGCCGCAGCGATCAACCGCCGAATGGGAAGCACCGTGCCGAGCGCGTTCGATACGTGCGCGCACGCGAGCAGGCGGGTGCGCGCAGTCATGAGCGAGACCACCGCATCGACATGGACTTCGCCTCGCGAGTCGATCGGCGCGACCACGAGCGTCGCCCCCGTCTGTTCGCAAACCATCTGCCACGGCACGATGTTGGCGTGGTGTTCCAAATGCGTGATGAGAATTTCATCGCCCGCTTGCAACAGCGGCCTGGCGTAGCTCTGCGCGACCAGATTGATCGCTTCGGTCGTACCCCGTACGAAAATGACTTCATGGCGCGATCGGGCGTTGATGAATCGAACCAGGCGATCGCGCGCGTTTTCGTACAGCGCGGTCGCTTCCTGACTCAAGGTATGGACGCCGCGATGGATATTGGCATGATGGTGGCGCTCATAGTCATTGACTGCGTCGATTACGGCATTTGGCCGTTGCGCCGACGCCGCATTATCCAAATAGGCCAGCGGTTTACCGCGAATCATGCGAGCCAAAATTGGAAATTGCCGGCGCAGTGCGTCGACGTCGAATGCTGCGGAGGCCTCGATCAGGGCGGTATTTTTCATCTAAAGTTCCGCAAAATTTGCGAGTCCGGAAGTTGCGCGATCAATGCGTTCTCGATGGAGGACCGCGCCGAGGACACAGCCATGTCCGTGAGTACGTCGGCGAGAAAGGCATATACCAGCAGACTCTGGGCCGTCTTTCGATCCAACCCGCGCGACAGCATGTAAAAAAGCATGTCAGGATCGAGCCGCCCGGTGGTCGCACCGTGAGCGCACTTGACTTCATCGGCGTGGATTTCCAATTGCGGCCGCGTATCGATCTCGGCGGTCGGGGACAACAGCAACCCGCGGCAGGATTGCAACGACTGAGCGTGTACGGCGCCGGCATCGACGATCACCTTACTGTTGAAAATCACACGACTGGAGTCGCTGGCAATGGCACGCGCGGTTTGAGTACTGCGAGTATCGGGGGCGCCATGGGTGACGATGCTGACGCAGTCGACGTGCCGATCTTCGTGGCCTACCAGCAGGGAATAGCTATCGAGGGAGGCGCCTGGTTGGTTCAGATGTGCCTCGAGGCCGCTGCGCACCAGGCCGCCGCCCAGGGCGACGGTGAACTGCTTGCACCGACTGCCTTGATCCTGATCGATGCGCAGGGAGTCCATATGGGTGGCGCCGCGGTCCGTCGCATAAAGGCGGTAATGTTCCAGCTGCGCGTCGCGGCCCAGGGCAAGTTGCGTATTCGAGTTGCTCAGCGGCGTATTGGTGCCCTGGGCCACGTGCTGTTCGATGATGGTGGCGCTGCAACCCGGCGAAACCTCGATGATGACGCGCGGATAAGCCACGTTGTTCACGCCCTCGGCGGCGGCGACGTGCAGGATCACCAGCGGTGTAGTCACTTCGGCTGTGACCTTAAGATACAGGCCATCGACGAATAGCGCGGTGTTCAGTAGCCCCCAACGCTGCTGGTCCGCGTCGGAGAGCGGCTCCAGGTAGCGCAGCACTGCCTTAGGATTAATATGAGATATATTTCGTATGCTGTTGATTTCAAACCCGTTGATATGGCTATTCGATTCGGGCATCAGCAGGTAGCCGTTGACCATCAGCAGCTGTGCCGCGAGCGTATCGCCCAGCAATGACAAGGACTCGTTGCGTTCGATTTCGCTGCGCGTCTTTTGCGGTGCGTCGACGAAGCTTTGCGCCGCAATGCTGCGCAGATCCGTGTAGCGCCAGGTCTCGTCGCGAAGCGAGGGCAGGCCGAGTTTCATGAACCGCTGCATGGCTGCCTCGCGCACGGGCGAGAATGAATCGGTGGCGCGCGCCAGCCACTGCGCTTCGAACGAGCGCATCGCGGCGTTCATGCGACTTCGGCTCCCAGCAGCCAATCGTAGCCCCGCGCCTCGAGTTCCAAGGCCAGTGATTTATCGCCTGACTTCAAAATTTGTCCACCGGACAGCACGTGGACCTGGTCCGGCACTATGTAGTCGAGCAGGCGCTGGTAGTGGGTCACCAGCACCACGGCGCGCTTCGGGTCGCGCAAGCTATTGACCCCTGCGGAGACCACCTTGAGCGCGTCGATGTCGAGCCCGGAATCCGTCTCATCCAGGATGGCGAGCCTGGGTTCCAGCACCAGCATTTGCAGGACCTCGTTGCGCTTTTTCTCTCCGCCCGAAAAACCCTCGTTCACGCCGCGCGTCAGGAAGTTCTCGCTCATTTGCATGAATTTCATTTTCTGTCTGATGAGGGTCAGAAACTCATAAGCGTCGACTTCGGGTTCCCCGGCCGCCTTGCGCTTCGCGTTCAGGGCGGCCTTCAATAAATACACGTTGTTGACGCCGGGGATTTCCACGGGATATTGGAAGCCGAGAAACAGGCCGGCGCGGGCCCGTTCTTCGGCGGGAAGAGCCAATAGATCGCGGCCGTCGAACGTGACCGAACCGCCGGTGACTTCGTAGTCCTCTCGCCCGGCCAGCACCTGCGCGAGGGTGCTCTTGCCCGAGCCGTTCGGTCCCATGATGGCGTGAAC
>JALYIW010000126.1 GCA_030775625.1 Pseudomonadota bacterium
CATTCCGCCCAGAGCACCGCCAAGCGGTATGCCACCCGGCGCACCGCCAGGGCCCCCGCCTGGTTGATGCGTGGCGCACTGCGAACGAACTGTGGGGCGGTCTACATTGACGCCAAGCACCGAGACGAAATGGTTCCCAGTTTCAACGGTCACTCGATTGCACACTGGGAAGGAAAGACATTGGTGATCGCAACGGTGGGGTTGCGCGAAGAGACGTTGGAATTCATGAAATTGCCGCACAGCCCGCAGTTGCGGGTTATCGAGCGACTCCACGCACGAAACCCGACCAGCTGGTTGCCGTGATCGAACTCGGCGACCCCGTGAGGTATAGTAAGTCATTCACTTTCAGTCGGTTTTCAACCGAACCAGCGAAGAGGAGATCGAGTATGTGTGCGAAGACAGGACCCCATAATTCAGCGCTGTTCGCGCGTCGCCGAGGCGAGAGCCTGTAACATGACCACACTTAGAGCTCATGCTCACTTTGCACTACTGGTACTCGTTGCTGTCGTTGCTGCGAGCCGACCTGCGTTTGCGGCTCATTCCGTGCCTGCGGCCGGTGCGGATTTCAGCGGGGTTTGGCAGCTGGGCCCTCATCAGCTGAAGCACTTCGATACCCAGGCGACCATGCGAGGCGGCCCACTCCCGCCGCTGAAGCCGGAATGGCTGGCCGAGTGGCAAACGACGCTGCAACGCAAGGACAAAGCCATGAAGATCTGGGATCCGGCCATTCACTGCCTGGGAGGCATGCCGAGCACCATGGTGGGCGGCTATCCCATGGAGATATTGATGACCCCCGGTCGTATGACTCTTCTCACCGAGAACTTCAACCAGACGCGACGCATCTGGACGGATGGCCGCGGTCATCCGCCGGCGGACGAATTGGAATATACCTTCCAGGGCGATTCGGTGGGGCATTGGGAGGGCGCTACACTGATCGTCGATACGATCGGCGTGCGCGAGGAGTCCGTCATCGATATTACGTCGGTACCCCACAGCGACCAAATTCATATCATTGAGCGTATCCACCTGGTTGGTAAGGACCAGCTTGATTGGGAAATCACGCTGGAGGATCCGATCGTTCTAGCAAAACCGTGGACGACTCTCAGACATTTTGTCCGCTCGCCGCCCGGCGAAGCGGTCCGCGAGTACGTTTGTGCGGAGAATAATCAGCCCGACGTCTATGCGCCGAGCCCGGACGATGCGAAGTACGAACATCCGGATCCGCGGCTCAAGACCCGAGAGTAACGAGCTGGATATGCAGCTGACGTTTGTTGCAGCACCGTAGCCTCCATCCAGCCCTCTTTTGAGCGAAGAGGGGTGGGTCGCGGGGGCGACAGGCTGCGGCGCTGGCGCCACATGGCCGCTGATGATGGTGACATTCAAATTGAGGAAGATCGGTCTATGAAATTATCCATTCCAATGCTACTGGGCACCGTGACGGCCGCCATGTTCGGCAACGCCGCCACGGCGCATCATTCGTTCGCGATGTTCGATGGCGACAAATCGATGGAAATCGATGGCACGCTCAAATCGGTGCAATTGACCAATCCGCATTCCTATTTCGTGTTGACCGCGGCAGGTCCCGATGGCGTGATCAAGGACTGGCTCATCGAAGGGCCCAGTCCAAACAATCTCATTCGCCGCGGTTGGAAGCAAACCGACGTCCATACCGGCGATCGGGTGACGATCACGTTTCATCCGCGCAAGGATGGAGGCGCGGGCGGCATCATCCAGTCCATGCACCTACCAGACGGCCGAACGCTGCAGTCCGGTGCGACGACCAACAGGGCCCCGCCGCCGGCGGAGCGGTGACAGCCCACCGCCTCCGGGCAATCCACCGCCGCAGTAAAAAGCTCCTGGGGCGAGCGACCCGCGTACCCAAAGTGCGGGCGACCACCCACCGCCTCGCGGTTTTCGACGCAGCATAAGGCGTGCGGCGCGGCACTGCGTTGCCCGATCACTGTCAGCGCGTAAAATAGATCGGCTCGGCAGAATACAGGCCATGTGAGGGGTATGACGATGCGACGTAGAATTGTGGGCGTGGTGTTGTTCGGCGTAATGCTGGCCGCGCCATGGGTCGTGGCTCCGCGCGCGATTGCTGCGGACGCGGGTCCGAAGGCGACCCAGGCGACATACGCGAGTTCCTGGGACGAGTATCAAGCGCTCAAAGCGAAGGCGAGGGGCGGTGCAGTTTTTACTTGGGCCACGATGCCGGACTGGTCCGGCCTCTGGCGGCGTTCGGGCACCCCCGAGGAACAGCTGGATCCCAGTGAAGTCGTCACAGCGCTCGCGCCGAAATATAAAGCCGCCTACGATGTCAAACGCGCCAAGAGCGCCCAGGGCATCGAGTGGGACCGGGCGAGCGCCTGTCTGCCGGTCGGAATGCCGCGATGGCCGGCCGACCCGTGGCTGCACGA
>JALYIW010000127.1 GCA_030775625.1 Pseudomonadota bacterium
CGCGCCGGGCGAATCGCCGTAGCCCTCGCAGCGCGATCTTGATATTGCGGGTGCCCAACTCCAGAGTGTCGTCCAAATTCGCAAATTCACGCTTGTCCCAGACTTTCACCGCGCTGCGGTTACGGCCCCCATCCTGACCGATGCGCACGCCTTGCGGATTGTAGCCGTAGGCGCCGAACTGCGACGTGCCGGCGGTGCCGATCCATTTATTGCCCCCCTGGTGCCGTTCTTGCTGCTCCTCCAGGCGCTGTTTGAGTGTCTCCATCAGTTTATCCCAACCGCCCAGGGCCTCGATCCCAGCCTTCTCTGCGTCCGTGAACTCACGTACCGCCATCCGCGTCAGCCAATCCTCGGGCAGTTCGCGCCGCAGCTGATCGAACAACTCCTCGATGCCTTTGAAATGCGCTGCGAAAGCCCGGTCGTAGCGGTCGTAGTAGCGCTCATCCTTTACCAGGCAGGTGCGCGCCAAATAATAAAAGCGCTCGGCGCTCACCTCGCTCAAGCCCGCTTTCAGAGCTTCGAGCAGGGTCAATAATTCGGTGATGGACACCGGGATGCCGGCGCTGCGCAGCAAAAAGAAAAATCTAACGAGCATTCCGGCGATGGAGGAACAGCAATTGTTCGAACAAGTGCACGTCCTGCTCGTTTTTCAACAAGGCGCCGTACAGCGGCGGAATGAGCTTCTTGGCGTCGTCGCTGCGCAGCACTTCGGGCGAAATATCTTCGGTCACCAGCAGCTTGATCCAATCCAACAACTCGGAAGTGGTTGGTTTCTTCTTCAAGCCCGGTGTTTCGCGGATCTTGAAAAAGGTGCTCAGTGCCTCATGCAGCAGATCGCGCTGCAAACCCGGGAAATGCACGTCGATGATCTGCGTCATCGTGGCCGCATCCGGGAAGCGGATGTAGTGAAAAAAGCAGCGCCGCAAAAACGCATCCGGCAGCTCCTTTTCATTGTTGCTGGTGATGACGATGATCGGCCGATGCATGGCGCGCACCGTTTCGCGCGTTTCGTAAACGTAGAATTCCATGCGGTCGAGTTCCCGCAGCAGATCATTCGGAAATTCGATGTCCGCCTTGTCGATTTCATCGATCAGGAGCACCGGCTGGACCTTGCAATCGAAGGCGTCCCACAGAGTGCCCTTCACGATGTAGTTGTGGATGTCCTTGACCCGGGGATCCCCGAGCTGTGAATCGCGTAGACGAGACACGGCATCGTATTCGTATAAACCCTGCTGCGCCTTGGTGGTCGACTTGATATGCCATTCATAGAACGGCTTGCCCAAAGTGCGGGCGATCTCATTGGCCAGCAGCGTCTTGCCCGTTCCCGGCTCGCCCTTGATCAACAGCGGCCGTGACAACACCACGGCGGCATTCACCGCCGCCATCAATTCCTCGGTGGCAATGTAGGCGTCGCTACCGCGGAACTCGGCGGACTTGGGCTCGCCGGCCATTCGCTACTTTAGCTCCACGCGCAAAATCTGCATGGAATTCGTGCCGCCCGAGACGCCGCTCAATTCGCCCTTGGTGAGAATGATGGAATCACCCTCTTGAACCAGCTTCAGAATGAGCAACTGGCGGAAAATGCTGAAGTAGAAAGCCTCGCCCTTTTCCGTCACATCGAACGCGACCGGATAGACGCCGCGGTACAAGGTGACCCGCGAGCGAGTGGTTTCGTGGCGGGTGAAGGCATAAATCGGAATATCGGAGCGAACCCGCGACATCCACAAGGGCGTCGAGCCCGATTCGGTCAGGGCCACGATGGCCTTGACGTGCAAATGGTTTGCGGCATACATGACGGCCGATGCAATCGCTTCATCGGTATGTTCGAAATAGCCGGTCTTGCGCTGTCTTATGCGCACGTGGGCGACTTGATACTTCTCGGCGCCGACGATGATCTGCGCCATGGCCTCGACGACCTTGGCTGGATGCTTGCCCGAGGCGCTTTCGGCGCTCAGCATCACCGCATCGGTGCCGTCCATGACGGCATTCGCCACGTCCGAGACTTCGGCGCGCGTCGGAATCGTCGCGGTGACCATGGATTCCATCATCTGGGTCGCCATGATGACGACGCGATTCTGGTGGCGGGCTTCCTGGATGATGAGTTTTTGCAAACCCGCGAGCTCGGCGTAGCCCATCTCCACACCGAGATCGCCGCGCGCCACCATCACGCCGTCGCTGGCCTTCACCACGGCTGCTAAATTCTTGATCGCCTCCGCACGTTCGATCTTGGCCACCAGCAGCCCGTGGCCGCCGGCGGCGCGCAGCAGCGTGCGGGCCTCTTCCATATCCGCGGCATCGCGCGGAAATGATATGCCCAGGTAATCGACTTTGAGCGTTGCGGCCGTGCGGATGTCGGCGCGATCCTTGTCGGTGAGCGCGGCCGCCGACAATCCGCCGCCCTGACGATTGATGCCCTTGCTGTTGCCAAGCTCGCCGCCGACCAATACCCGGGTGTTGATGCGCGGACCGTCGATGCCGAGCACCTGCAGGCTGATTTGCCCGTCGTTCAGCAACAGCACGTCACCGGCGAATACATCCGTCGGCAGCCTCTTGTACGCTATTCCGACCGCATCGACGGTGCCCGCGTCGACCGCGAGTTCGGCATCCAAGACGAAGTGCGCGCCATCCTCGAGGAACACCTTGCCGGCGAGGAAACGATCGATGCGGATTTTCGGACCTTGAAGGTCGCCGAGCACCCCCACATAGCGGCCCGCCTGACGGGCAGCCTCGCGTACCAGGTCCACTCGGCGCGCGTGATCGGCCACGGCGCCGTGAGAAAAATTGAGCCGTACCACGTCCACGCCGGCCCGCACGATTTCCGCAAGCACGACGGGGTCATCGGTTGCCGGACCCAGAGTCGCGACAATTTTGGTGCGTCTCAACAGTGAACTCATGCGGCGCGTGTCTCCAAAACTTCCACCGCGGGGAGTTTTTTCCCTTCGACGAATTCCAGGAAAGCTCCGCCCCCCGTCGATATATAGGAAATACTGTCCTCGATGCCGTATTTTTCTATCGCAGCCAGCGTATCACCGCCGCCCGCCAGCGAAAACGCCTTGCTGCGGGCGATCGCCGTGGCGAGAGTTCGCGTCCCCTCGCCGAACTGCGCAAACTCGAATACGCCGACCGGACCATTCCACAAAATAGTGCCGGCGGCAGCGACCAGCGCAGCCATGGCTTCGGCGGAATCCGGGCCTATATCCAAGATCATCTCGTCCGTCGACACCGCGCCCACGGGCTTCACATCCGCCTCGGCGCGGGACGAAAATTCCTTGGCAACCACCACATCGGTGGGCATGGGAATCACGATGCCGCGTTTTTTAGACTGTTCGAGCAGCCGCTTGCAAATGTCCAACATGGCCGGCTCGTACAAAGATTTGCCGACATTGAACCCCAAGGCCGCGAGAAAGGTATTGGTGATGCCGCCGCCGACGATCAATTGATCGACCTTGCCGAGCAGGGACTCCAGCACGGTGAGTTTGCTCGACACCTTGGAGCCGGCCACGATGGCGAGCAACGGCCGGGCCGGCTTCTCGAGAGCCGTTTCCAGGGCCGAGAGTTCGTTGACCAGAAGCGGCCCCGCGCACGCCAGCGGCGCGTACTTGGCCACTCCATGAGTGCTCGCCTCGGCGCGATGCGCCGTACCGAACGCATCCATCACGAACACGTCGCACAGCGCGGCCATTTGCTTGGCCAGTTCGTCGGAGTCCTGCTTCTCGCCCTTGTTGAAGCGCACATTCTCCAGCAGCACCACTTCGCCGGGCGCCACCTCGACACCGTCGAGCCAATCCTTCTTCAGCGCCACCGGCACGCCCAATAGCTGCGACAGCTTCCTGGCGACCGGCGCCAACGAAAACTCTTCCGCGTAATTGCCCTCTTCGGGCCTGCCCAGATGTGACATCACCAGCACTCGCGCTTTGACCGTCAGCGCTGCCTGGATGGTCGGCAGTGCCGCGCGTATTCGCGCATCGCTGGTCACCGTGCCGTTCGAGATGGGGACGTTCAAATCTTCGCGAATCAATACCCGTTTACCTGCCAGATTCAGGCCGATCATCTTCATGATTTTCAAAGGTGCCTCCGTTCAACTGCGGCCAACTCGAGGTCAGTTTGCTTTGGACCACGCCATGGTGGTGTCGAGCATACGGTTCGAAAAACCCCATTCATTGTCATACCACGAACACACCTTCACCAAATGGCCCTCGATGACTTTGGTCAAAGTCGCGTCGTAGGTCGATGACGCCGGATCGTGATTGAAATCCACCGATACCAGCGGCGCGTCGGTATAAGCCAATATGCCTTGCATCGCGCCGCCGGCCGCTGCCTTCACCGCGGCGTGGATCTCCTCCACCGTGGTCTTGCGGGCCGCAGTGAAGCTCAAATCGACCAGGGATACGTTGATGGTCGGCACGCGAATCGCGAACCCGTCGATCTTGCCCTTAAGTTCCGGCAGCACCAACCCCACCGCGGCGGCCGCGCCGGTCTTGGTCGGAATCATCGACATGGTAGCCGAGCGCGCGCGGCGCAGATCCGAGTGATACACGTCGGTCAACACCTGATCGTTGGTGTAGGAGTGGATGGTGTTCATGACGCCGGCGACTATTCCCACTTTTTCGTGCAGCACCATGGCGAGCGGCGCCAGGCAATTGGTGGTGCACGACGCATTGGAGATCACCGTGTGGCTCGATTTGAGCACGGCGTGATTCACTCCGTAGACCACGGTCGCATCGACATCGTCCCCGCCCGGAGCGGAGATGACGACTTTCTTGGCGCCCGCCGCGATATGCGCCGCCGCCTTGGCCTTGCTGGTGAATAAACCCGTGCATTCCAGCACGATGTCCACGCCGAGTTCGCCCCACGGCAGCTTCGAGGGATCGCGTTGCGCGACCACCCGTATCCGATCGCCATTGACCACCATGGAATCGCCATCGACGTGCACATCGCCCTTGAAGCGTCCATGCACGGTATCGAAACGCGTCAAATGCGCGTTGGTATTGGCGTCACCCAAATCGTTGATGGCGACAATCTTGATGTCGCCCGCATGCTTGCCCTCATACAGCGCGCGCAGAATGTTCCGTCCGATGCGCCCATAGCCGTTGATAGCCACTTTGATTGCCATCGTCTTGGAACCTCCTGTCAGGCGCTTCGCGCCGAATTTATATGGGGAACTTCCCGGCGCTTCGCGCGGGAATCATGCACTGGGTTTCGCCAGCACTTTCTCGATCGACTCAACAACATGCTCTACGGTGAATCCGAAGGCCTTGAACAAGTCCTTCGCCGGCGCCGACGCGCCGAAGTGATTGATGCCGACGATCTCGCCTTGCAAGCCGACGTAGTGCCACCAGCCGCCGGTGACGCCTGCTTCGACCGCGACGCGCCGCGTCACGGCGGCGGGCAGCACGCTTTCCTTGTAAGCATCGGCCTGGGCATCGAAGGTATTGGTACTCGGCATGGAGACCAGCCGTACCTTCTTGCCCTTCGCCGCGACCGCGCGGACCGCTTCGGCGGCGATGCCCACCTCGGACCCGGTGGCTATCACGATCGCGTCCGGCGTGCCGCCCGCGTCGATCAGCACATAACCGCCGCGCCGGATGTTGGCCACTTGCGCGGCGTCGCGCGCCTCGTGCGCCACCGACTGACGCGAAAAAATGAGACAAGTGGGGCCGTCGCGGTTCGCGAGCGCCGCTCCCCAAGCGCTGGCCGTCTCGACCGCATCGCAGGGGCGCCACAGGTCCATGTGAGGCATCAGCCGCAGACTCGCGATGTGCTCGACGGGTTGGTGCGTCGGACCATCTTCGCCCAGCCCGATGGAATCGTGGGTGTAAACGAAGATCACTCGCAGCTTCATCAGACAGGCCATGCGCACGGCGTTGCGCGCATAGTCGGAGAACGTCAGGAACGTACCGCCGTACGGTATGAATCCGCCATGGCACACCACGCCGTTTAAAATCGCCGACATGCCGAATTCGCGTACGCCGAAATGCACATAGTTGCCGCCCGGTGAGTCCGGGGTCAGTGCCACCGAATCCTTACGCAGGGTGCCGTTCGACGGCGTGAGATCCGCCGAACCGCCCAGCAGCTCGGGCATGGCGGGGCCTAACGCGTTCAATGCCGCTTGCGAAGATTGCCGCGTCGCCAGCGCCTTGCCCTCCGCCTGGCTCTTGGCGATGTAGGCGTTCACCAATTCCGCGAAACCCGCGGGCGCAATGCCGCTCATGCGCCGCTCGAGTTCGCCCGCCAACGCCGGGAATTCGCTCTTATAGGCGGCGAAACGCGTGCGCCACTCCTGCTCCACACGCGTGCCCTTGTCGCGCATGTCCCAGGCGGCGCGAATATCCGCCGGAATCTCGAACGGCGGCGAGGTCCATCCCAGATTCGCGCGCGTCGCCGCGATTTCCTCGGCGCCCATGGCCTCGCCGTGCATCGAGGCAGTACCCTGCTTGTTGGGAGCTCCCCAGCCAATGACGGTCTTGGCGCAAATCAGCGACGGGCGGCCGGTCTCGGCGCGAGCCGCGGCCAGAGCGGCCGCTATCGCTTCACTGTTCTGACCGTCCACGTGATTCAGCACATGCCACCCATAGGCGTCGAAACGTTCGGCTGTGTTGTCGCCAAACCAGCCGACCACCTTGCCATCGATGGAAATGCCATTATCGTCATAGACCAATATGAGCTTGCCGAGCTTTTGCACGCCGGCAAAAGAGGCTACCTCGTGCGAGATACCCTCCATCATGCAGCCGTCGCCGAGGAACACATACGTGTGGTGATCGACGACGGTGTGACCGGGCCGATTGAAGGTGGCGGCGAGGGACCGTTCGGCCAATGCCATGCCGACGGCGTTGGCAAAACCTTGGCCCAGCGGCCCGGTAGTGGTCTCGATCCCGAGATGCACCTCGCGCTCGGGGTGGCCGGCGGTCTTTGAGCCGAACTGCCGGAAATTCTTGATCTCGTCCATCGACAGCGGATAGCCGGTCAGGTGCAGTACCGAGTACAGCAGCATGGACGCATGGCCGTTCGAGAGCACGAAGCGATCGCGATCCCACCAACTGGGATTGCCGGGATTGAACTTAAGGACGTCCCGCCAGAGCACCTCGGCAATGTCCGCGAGCCCCAAGGGCGCGCCCGGATGTCCGGAATTGGCTTTTTGGACGGCATCCATCGATAAAGCTCGAATGGCGTTGGCTAGGTCGCGTCGGCTGGGCATGACGGGCTTCTTTAAGTGGCAAGTGTGACGGCAGACAAGCCGGGTATTGTCCCCGATGCGGTCCTCGCCAGCAATGCCGCGTGGAACCGGGGCACAAGGGGTGCGCGCCGGTATTTTTTCCGAGGGAACGCCTTCACGAAATGAAAGTCTGTTTATGTATAACGCGTCTAAGCGCCGCATGACCCAGTTCACCGTCACAGCTACACTGCTTTGCTACCATTTCAGCCATGCAAATTCTACAAATCACCGACCCGCACCTCTATGGCAGCGCCGACGGCCGCCTGCGCGGAGTAGTAACGGATGCAAGTCTGGCCGCGGCACTCGACGACGCGTTTGCGCGCGTTGCCGATTATTCCGCGGTATTGGTCACCGGTGATCTGGTGCAAGACGACGCCTCGGGCTATTTGCGCTTTCGCAGCGTATTCGGCAGCCTGCAAAAACCCGTTCTGTGCATTCCCGGCAATCACGACGAACCGCAGATCATGCGCAGGGAGCTCTCGGGCGCGCCATTTCAATATTGCGGCGCGCACGAAATCGAGGACTGGCAATTCATCATGCTCGACAGCTATGACCCCGGGCAGGCCGGCGGCCGCTTGAGCTTAAGCGAACTCGCAAGGCTCGATCATGCACTGCGCACGTCGTCCAAGCACGCCATGGTGTGCCTGCACCATCACCCGGTCGCCATGGGAAGCCGCTGGCTCGACACCGTCGGGCTCGCCGAACCCGACGCCTTCTGGCGCGTGATCGAATCGCATGCACATGTCCGCGCCGTGGTATGGGGGCACGTCCACCAGGTATACGAAGGTGAACGCGGCAACGTACGGCTGTTCGCAACGCCCTCGACCGGCGCCCAGTTCTTGCCGCGCAGCGACCGGTACGCGGTCGACTCCCGTCCGCCCGCTTACCGCACCTTCGACTTGCACGCCGATGGCCGCATAGACTCCGCGGTCCATTGGGTGGAAACACTGGCGCTGCGCCGGGCCGCGTCGCAGTAAGCGTCTGACTGCCACGCATCCCCACGCCGATGCGCCGTAGCCTTTGTGTTCTCGGACCGGCCCTGGGCTGCCTGCTGCTTTGCGCAGCGGTGCACGCCGACGGCGCGCTGCACTCGCTCTGGGAACTGCATGGCAAGCACAACACGGTTTATTTGCTCGGGTCCATCCACGTGCTGCGTCCCGGCGATTATCCGCTGAGTTCCGCCATCCTCGATGCCTATGAAAATTCCAAAGCCGTTTACATGGAAGTAAACCTGGAAGAAATGAATTCGGTGCAAGTGCAGACAGAAATGCTCGCCAGCGCAATGTTGCCGGAAAGTGACACTCTGCCGCAGATCCTCGGCAAGCAGCGCTACGCCCGCGCCGATGCCTTGGCCCATGACGTGGGCGTGGAACTATCCATGTTCGATCAATTCGCTCCTTGGTTCGTCGCCGAGGTCATTTCGCAGCAACAATTGACCCAACTCGGGTTTCAGCCCGAAGCAGGCGTCGAGATGTATTTCATGGAACGGGCACGCAGCGACCACAAAGCTGTAGTGGGCCTCGAAACCGTTCACGATCAAATCTCCTTGTTCCAAAACATGCCCCTCGACACTCAGGCCGACTATCTGGTCTCGAGCCTGGAGCAGGCTGGGGATTTACCCAAAGAAGTGGACTCCATGGTGCGCGCCTGGCAGCACGGCGACACAGACTGGTTCAACCATGAATTGCAATCCGAACTCGGCCGCGATCCGCGTCTGTATCAATCCGTCTTAGGCTCGCGCAACCGCAAGTGGCTGCCGAAGATCGCGGCGCTGCTCAACGATGACAAGAACTATCTGGTAATCGTCGGCACCGGACATCTGGTAGGGCCGGACAGCGTCATCGAGCTGCTCAAAAAGGACGGGGTCGTCGCCACTCAGCGATAGGGCGACGCGCATCCTAAGCCGCGCCCCTACACACCTGTGTCGGAGACAGCAACGTTCTGTCAAGAATTGTCAATTCTCGGGCCTTGGGGCCTTGCGGTCCTGGCGGTTTGTCCCGACTGTGCCAAAGTACTCATACCGGCCATGACCCTCTTCAATCCCTCAACGACCGATTCCACCGCCGCGCGCGCAGCGCGCGTGTTGTTGGTCGACGATGACCGTGAGTTGTGCCAAATGCTCACCGAGTACTTGAATGCCGAACACTTCGACGTCAAGAGCGTGTACGACGGCAGCGAAGCGCTCGAACAACTCAGGAGCAACGAGTTCGAGATTTTGATTCTCGATGTCATGTTGCCGAGCGTCGGCGGCTTCGATGTGTTGCGCAAACTCGGGGCCGCTTACCCGACGCCGATCCTGATGCTCACCGCTCGCGGCGATGATGTCGATCGCATCGTCGGCTTGGAGCTCGGCGCGGACGATTACTTGAGCAAGCCGTTCAATCCGCGCGAACTGGTGGCGAGGATCCGCGCAATCCTGCGCCGCGCCAGTAATCGGCCCGCACGCGGCAGCGTGCCCGCCGAGCTCATCGTTGGTCCGATCACGCTCCATACCGGCACTCGTCGAGTGCACGTGCAGGGTCAAATGGCGCCGCTCACCGGGGCCGAGTTTCGCGTCCTCGAACTGCTCATGCGTTCCGCGGGCCAGGTGATTTCTCGCGAATTGATGACCGAACAGGCCCTCGGCCGCAAACTCGTGGCCTACGACCGCAGCATCGATACCCACATCAGTAATTTGCGCCGCAAGCTCGATCTGGAAGTCGGCAAGAATCCCGAAATTAGGAATGTGCGCGGCTCCGGCTACACGCTCACCTGGCCTCATGATTAGTAAGCCGGCTCATGCATAGCCTGTTCCTGCGGATCTTCGTGCTGTTTTGGGTCGCGATGGCGCTCATCGTCGGCGGCAGCATCGCCATCACCTTCACGGTCGCCGCACGGGAGTACGAACTGCCCGAAGTGCAACCACGGCCGAACGCCGCCATTCGTGCGTCGGAGATCCTGGCGCGCGAAGGCATCGACGGTCTCAAGAGTTGGCTGGTTACCAACAAAAACGCGGCGCCCGACCGCGATTTGTTCATCATCGGACCCGACGGCCAGGACATCCTCGGCCGCCGCCTCTCCCCCAACGCGGTGCGGCGTCTCGAGTTCGTGAACCGCGATGAATCCATCAATCGCGAGGACTCCCCGCCGCCCCCCTCCCTGGGTTCCTTGCCCGGTAATTTCCGGCCCTTGCGCGCCGCGCCGCAAATCGTCGGCGGCGATGGCGTCGCCTATACGGTGATTTTGGTGCCGCGCCGCCCGAGTATTTTCGGCGCTCTCAGCCTGCCCGGCATCTCCTTGACCATTTTAGGGATAGCCCTGGTCGTCAGCGCGCTCGCCAGTTGGTGGCTCGCCCAGCATCTGAGCGCACCGATTCGCCGCATTCAAGCAGGTGCGCGTGCGCTCGCCGCCGAGAACCTTCAGGGGCGGGTCAGCGCCGGTCTCGAAGGACGCAGGGACGAACTCGCGGTACTCGCGCGGGATTTCGATGCCATGGCGGACCAGCTGCGCGCCAACCGCGACGCCATCGCGCAGCTGTTGCGCGACATTTCTCACGAACTGCGCTCGCCGCTGGCACGAATGCGGGTGGCCCTCGGGTTGGCTCGCCACCCCGGCGCCGACGCCGCCCGGCAGCTGGACCGAATGGAACGCGAAGTCGAACGGCTGGATGCGCTGATCAGCCAAGTCCTGAAGCTTGCGCGCCTGCATGGCCCCGATGCTCTGCTGAGGCGCGAGGACTTCGACCTGGACGAAGTCGTCGAAGAGGTGACGCGCGACGCGAATTTCGAAGGCGCCATCAAGAATTGCCAGGTGCTGCTGCAGGGCCAGACCGGCGTTTCCCTCAACGGCAATCGCGAACTTGTGAGCAGCGCCATCGAAAACGTGTTGCGCAACGCCGTGCGCTACAGCCCCGCGCAAGCGCCCGTCACTGTCACGCTGACCCGCGATACCTCGGCAGCAAGCGCCGCGGCCGTCACTGTGCTGATTCGCGATCGCGGGCCCGGAGTCCCAACCGCTGCTTTGGAACGCATTTTCGAACCGTTTTATCGAGTGGCGGAGGCGCGCGACCGCGACAGCGGCGGCGAGGGCATCGGGCTCGCCATCACCTCTCAGGTCATGAAGGCGCACGGCGGCTGCGCCACGGCGGCCAACGTTCCGGGAGGCGGCTTCGAAGTGCGCCTCAGCTTGCCCGCCGCCGCCCTCGCTGTTTAGAGTGCGCCCCATGAGCCTTTACCAAGACGCCTGCAAATACATTCCCGGCGGCGTCAATTCGCCGGTTCGCGCCTTTCGCGGCGTCGGCGGCGAGCCGATTTTTTTCAAAAAAGCCGCTGGAGCCTACACCACCGCGGCCGATGGCCGGCGCTTCATCGACTACGTCGGCTCGTGGGGACCCATGATCGTCGGCCACGCCCACCCGCGAGTCATCAAGGCTGTCCAAGACGTCGCCGCCGATGGGTTGAGTTTCGGCGCTCCGACTGAATTGGAAACGCAGCTGGCACGGCGCGTCGTCGAACTCATGCCGTCCATTGAAATGCTGCGGTTCGTGAGTTCGGGTACCGAAGCGACCATGAGCGCCATCCGATTGGCGCGCGGCTTCACCGGCCGGGATACCATCGTGAAATTCGAAGGCTGTTATCACGGGCATTCCGATTCGCTGCTCATCAAAGCAGGATCGGGAGCCCTGACCCTGGGCGTTCCCACCTCACCCGGCGTCCCCAGGGCATTGGTAAACTACACCGTCACGCTCGACTTCAACGACGCCGACCAAGTGCGGGAAGCGTTCAAGAAAATCGGTGGTCAGATCGCCTGCGTCATCGTCGAACCGGTCGCCGGCAACATGAATTGCGTGCCTCCTGCCCCGGGCTTTCTCGAGACTCTGCGCAGCGAATGCGACGGCGCGGGCGCGCTACTCATTTTCGATGAGGTGATGACCGGATTTCGTGTCGCGCTCGGAGGCGCGCAAGCCCTCTACGGCGTGCGTCCCGACATCACTACCCTGGGCAAGATCATCGGCGGCGGAATGCCGGTGGGCGCTTTCGGTGGACGGCGCGACATCATGCAGCGTCTCGCCCCGCTGGGACCCATCTATCAAGCAGGTACTCTGTCGGGCAATCCCGTGGCAATGACCGCCGGACTCTGCACCCTCGAGCTGCTGGCGGCGCCCGGCTTTCACCAACGCCTGGGAACCGCGACCGACGCTTTGGTGACCGGGGTCGCCGCGGCGGCCGCGGCGGCCGGCATCGATCTGGCAACCAATCATGTTTGCGGCATGTTCGGATTTTTTTTCAGCAAGGAAAAAACCATCGACTCTTTTTCCAAGGTCATGGCCTGCGATGTCGAACGCTTCAAGCGCTTCTTCCACGCCATGATCGATGAGGGCATTTATTTGGCACCGTCCGCTTTCGAAGCCGGTTTTTTATCTGCCGCCCATTCGCCAGCCGACATTGATGCCACGGCCGCCGCCGCCGCACGCGTCTTCGCCATGTTGCCGCGTTGATTCATGCGGGCGTTCGCGTGGTTTATAGCCTCCATCCTGCTCGCCGGATTGTTGGGAGCGGCGTTAGCCTACCCCGCTTATGAACTGACCTTGAGCTTCGCCGCCTGGGCGTTTCACCGGGTGGCGAGCCGCATTGCCATGCTGGTGTTGTTGCTGCTGCTGACGTGGCTGTGCCGGCATTTGCACATTCGAAGCAAAGAGGATTTCGGCTACGGCCTGCCGTGGCGAAAATTCATTTGCCAGAGCCTGTTGTGGGGCGTCATCGGCATGGTCACGGCCGCGTTCGGCGCTGCGTTTTTGCTACGCACCGGGCTGCGCGTCATCGATGCGCAGTTCAGCCTTTCTGCCGCAAGCTTGGCGCACATCCTGCTGGTGGGCATCGGTTCGGGGATTGGCGTCGCGCTGCTGGAAGAAACCCTCATGCGCGGCGCCATGCACACGGCCATCGAGCGCGAATCGGGGCCGTGGACCGCCGCATTGCTCACCGCGCCCCTGTTCGCGCTGCTGCATTTTTTCGCCAAGGCGCACATTCCGGCCGATGAAGTGCGCTGGAGCAGTGGCTTTCACTTGCTGCTGCTATCCTTCGCCCCACTGGGCAATCCGTCCCTGGTGTTCGATGCTTTTTTGTCGTGGCTGTTGATCGGCCTGATCTTGAGCATGACCCGAGTATTGACCGGCAATATCGCGGTGGCGATTGGCTTGCATGCCGGCTGGGTCGTGGTGCTGCGTATGCTGCAGCAGAGCACCGGGCCCGGCGCCTCACCGGCCTACGCCGGGTGGATCGGTCAATTCGACGGCTTATTGGGCTATTGGCTGCTTCCCTGGGGCACCGCCATCGCCGTGATCATGTGGCTCACGCGTTTCACATGGGTGCCTGCCGCACGCCCACGTGCGGGCTGAGAACGTCGAGCCTCTGAATCGGATCCTCGAGTTCCAGACAGAACTGCTTGTCGGCCAAGGGAATTGGCAAGATTTCAGCAAGCCTATGGCCCACCCATGCAGCATCGTCCGGCCGCATCGCGATATCCGTATAGACCTCGCCCAGTTGCGGCAAGACGTTTTTCAACAGCGCCGATAAATGCGCATGACGCGGCGGCACCTTGACCAGCGGTTCCGCTGCCAGCCACTCGACGTCGGCACGATTCAGACCATCGGCTTGGCGGCTGCGGTTGCGAATGCGATAGCGTTTGCCGCCCACGCATGACAGCCCCAGCAGGCCGTCAGGCAGCTGACGAAAATCGATGATTTTCGCCGTCGTGCCCACATCGAAGGTTTCGGCGGGGCCCACTTCGGCGCCCTCGCGAATCAACACCACGCCGAATTCCTCGGACTCCCGCATGCAGCGACGCACCATATCGACGTAGCGCGTCTCGAATATTCTCAATGGCAGCGGACCGTCCGGGAACAAGACGACATTGAGCGCAAACAACGCCATCGAAGCTGCGCCGGAGCCGGCTTCAAGGTTCGCGTTCACGACCGCGCGCGCAGGGCCGTGAGCAGTTTGTCGTGCAGTCCGCCGAAGCCTCCATTGCTCATCACCAGTATTTGATCGCCCGGTTTTGCGTCCTTCACTACTCCCGCAACCAACGCATCGACGCCCGGCGCCAAATGCGCGCGCTCGCCCAAGCCGGCAACCGCTCCCGGCAGATCCCACCCCAGATCCGGGCTGTTCAAGACCCAGGTTTGGTCGGCACCCGCCAGCGCGGGCGCCAATGCCGTGCGATGCACGCCGAGTTTCATGGTATTGGAGCGGGCCTCCAGCACCGCGATGATGCGCGCCGCGCCCACCCGCGCCCGCAAGCCCCGCACGGTGGTCTCGATGGCGGTGGGGTGATGCGCAAAATCGTCATACACGGTGATGCCATCGATCACGGCGCGAACTTCCATGCGGCGTTTCACGCCGCGAAAGGCATTCAAGGCTCGCGCGGCGCGCTGCGGATCGACTCCGACGTGATGAGCCGCCGCCATGGCCGCCAATCCATTCATGACATTGTGCTCACCGATCAAAGACCAGTCGACCTCGGCCACCGCCTCACCCACCGAATGCACGGCAAAGCGGCTCGCCGCGGATCCGCTCGCAATGTGCGCCGTCCAATCCGCCGCACCGCTGCCGAAGCCGGCGCCTGCCTCTTGCGCCACGCCAAAGGTCTCCCGCGGCGTCCAACACCCAAGCTGCAACATGGCCGCGAGTTGCGGATCGCCGCCGTTGACGATGATGCGGCCCCTCCCCGGTACGCTGCGAATGAGCTGGTGAAACTGCCAGCGAATCGCCGCGACGTCCGCATAAATGTCGGCATGATCGAATTCCAAGTTGTTCAGCACCGCGGTGCGCGGCCGGTAGTGTACGAACTTGGCGCGCTTGTCGAAAAACGCCGTGTCGTACTCGTCGGCCTCGATGACAAAGAACGATGATGTGCCGAGGCGCGCGCTCGACTCGAAGTTGCTGGGTACGCCGCCGATCAGAAACCCCGGATCCAACCCCGCATGTTCCAAAATCCACGCCAGCATGCTGCTGGTCGTGGTCTTGCCGTGAGTACCCGCCACCGCAAGCACATGTTTCCCCCGCAGCACCTCTGCGGCCAGCCATTGCGGTCCGGAGGTATAGGGCAGCCCCAAATCCAACAGCGCTTCAATGACGGGAGTACCGCGGCTCAAGGCATTGCCGACCACGACAACGTCGGGTGAGATCTGTAATTGATCCGCCCCATAGCCTCGAATGAACTCGATGCCCAACGCCTCGAGTTGATTGCTCATGGGCGGATAGACATTCAGATCCGATCCCGTGACGCGAAAGCCGGCCGTCTTCGCGATCGCCGCCACTCCTCCCATGAAAGTGCCGCCAATGCCCAATATATGCACATGCCGGCTCATGTGCTCGGCAGCAATTGCTGCTCCAGTACGATCGACAGCACTAGATAACCGATGCTGATCGCCGTACCCAGCGCCAGTCCCGAATCCAATGCGGAGCGCCAGATGTTGGCGCACGCCAGCAGGTACCACATCAAACCGACCAGCATCAAAAATCCCAGCGGCAGCGAGGCCAGCCGTTCCGAGCCGACGTAGTGAATCAGCGACCCCAAAGGATACAGGACCATTTCCGCGAGCACGGCGACCCCCAACAACGCGCTGCCGGTTTGCAGAAATCGCTGCCGGTGGCGCGCCACTGCAAGTACCACCCAGGTGAAGGCCAGCGGCAGCCCCACGCTCAAAATCACCCTCGTGGCGATTTGCTCAGTCGAAGCCGGCGGCAACAAGGAACTCAGGATTTCGAGCAGCGCCGCTGCAGCGGCCACCAGACACAACAGGAAAACGGACGGCGGCAATTGCGCCGGCGTTTTTCTCCACAGAGCGATGTCCCAAAATGCTTTTGCGAGCCGCAGCATGGTCCGATTCAGTCATAATCGATGCCAAATTGTACACGCGGATCAAAGGTATGCCTGACGCGATTTGGATCGATAGAAGCGATGAGCTCGCGGCGCTGGCGGACGAATTGGCGGCGCACGAGTGGATCGGCGTCGACACGGAATTCCTGCGAGAACGGACTTTTTTCCCCAAACTCTGCCTGCTGCAACTCAAAGCCGGCGGCCAGATCTGGTGCGTGGACACATTGCGGGTGGGCAGTCTCGAGCCCTTGATGGCGGCACTGACCGCGCCACGCACCCGCAAGATAATTCACGCAGCGCGCCAGGACCTAGAGGCGGTCTATCTCACCAGCAAACGAGTGATCGGGCCGGTTTTCGATACGCAAATCGCCGCTGGCTGCATTGGCCTTAAGCCGCAGGCCGGCTACGCGGAACTCGTCAAAACATTGCTTGACGTGACCGTGCCCAAGGGGCAGACACGCACCGACTGGTCCAAGCGCCCGTTGACGCGGGAACAGCTGGTTTACGCGGCGGACGACGTCTTGTATCTCGGCGACATCGCGGATCTTCTCACCGAGCGGTTGCGCGCGCTCGAGCGCGAACAGTGGGTGGCGGAAGATTGTTTGGCATTGCAAGACAAGCAGCTGTACGAACCCGATCCGTCGCAAGCGTGGATCCGGCTGCGAGGAATCGCGCAGCTGGGCCCGGCGCTGCGCGCGCGCGCAAAAGCCATCGCCGTCTGGCGCGAAAAGATCGCGCGCCAACGCGATCTGCCACGCGCCTGGATCGTGGCCGACCCGGTGATCTTTGCCATTGCGCAGGCCAATCCGGCTACGCCGGCCGCATTGCAAGCGGTGCATGCGATGAACGAAGAATTTGCGGCGTCGGTACTCCAGGCGCTGCGGCAGGCAGCCCTGGACTCGAGCGATCAAGAACCCAGCCAGGACGCGCGACCCACAGCCACCCAAAAAGCCACCATCGAGCGGCTGGCGCGGATCGTGGACGCACGGGCTGCGGAATTGCAGGTGTCTGCGGAAATCCTCGCGCCGCGCGGCGAAATCAAGGCCCTCGCCATGGCCACGCGCGCAGACGCGTTGCGCAACTCGCACGCTTTGTCGGGGTGGCGCAAACGAGTGATCGGCAACCTGCTCTTGGAAGCCCTCGCCTAAGATACGCCAACGAAGGCGTGGCACAGCCGAGACGGCCGATTTCGCGAACGCGGCGCTGGGCCCGCCGCGGTGCGAGCTATTGTGGCGCCGCGGCCCGCCGGATGCTCTCAAACACGGTATTCACATCGGCGTCGGCATCCACCACGCGCAGCAAGACCGCGGATTGGTAGAATTTGACCAGCGGTTTAGTCTGCGCTTCATAGACCTCGAGACGCTTGCCGATCACTTCTTCTTTGTCATCAGGCCGCTGAACCAAGCGGTGCTTGGTGCCGCACTTCTCCGAAGGCAGGCTGGTGCCGGCGGGCGAGGTGAACACATTGAATACCCGTCCGCAGTCCTGGCATATACGGCGGCCCGTGAGACGCTTGAGCAGAACCCTCAAATCGAGATCCATGAGCACCACAGACTGGAGCGGTGTTTGCAACTCGGCCAGCATCGCCGCCAGCGCCTCCGCCTGCGGAATGTTGCGCGGAAAGCCGTCCAGGATGAAGCCCTTGGCGGCATCCGGCTGCGCCAAACGCTCGCGAATCATGCCGAGCACGATGGCATCCTCGACCAGCTTGCCGGAATCCATGGCGGCCTTGGCGCGCAGGCCCAGCGGGGTAGCCTTAAGGACCGCTTCGCGCAACAGGTCGCCGGTGGATATTTGAGGAATTGCATAGGCTTTGACGAGCAGTTGTGACTGCGTACCCTTGCCCGACCCAGGCGCTCCCAACAGAACTATTCGCATGATTCTTCTAGTGGTGAAACCGCGCTACCGTACCTTTGAGCGGCGCGGTCGTCAAAC
>JALYIW010000128.1 GCA_030775625.1 Pseudomonadota bacterium
GCTACATGACACTGGAAACCATCGCGCCGTTGAGCCATGATCCCACCGTCAGCCTTCCGGCTATCCCCAGCTGACCGGCCGTCTCCTTCCGGCGAACGTGGTTCCCCGCCGCCAGCTAAACCTCGCCAAGGGGCACGATCGCCTAGGACTGGTTCATCAATTAAACTTTTAACGATCCGCGTTCCTGATCCGAAACGATGTCGTAAGCACGCGCACTGCGATTAGTATTTCCCTGACGCCGTTAGAATAACTGTCTTATTGCAAAGGGTGGGGTTTGAAAGTTGATTGATTCTATGGCGGAATATGAAACTGCAGCGACTAGCCCGTTGCTCGAATCTGCAGGCACTTCAGAAGATGATTTGGTAGTGGAACGCCGGCGACTACAGCGAACTGTGATCCGTCATCCGGCAAAGGTGGCTGCTGGCGACGATACCGTTCACCACTGCGTCGTGCGTAACGTTACCGGCTTTGGCGTCTGCATCGAGCTCGGGTTTGCTGCCGAACGGCTCCCCAAGGACATGGCCTTCAGTTTCGACAAATTCCGGACTACCCGCGCCTGCAAAGTCACCTGGCGCGAGGGAAACTTTGCTGGCATCGAGTTTGTTGTGGCTGAAGAGCTACCAGTGATTCGTAACGACGCAGTCCTTAATGCTCGATTCAGGTTACTAAAGCGGCTGACGCGAGCTTAAGCACTCGCTTCAAGAGGCATTAGGTCAAGTCGCCTAAACTCCTTCGATTTTCCGGCTTGGGCTTCAAGTGCTGGAGTGGGCGAAGCGATTTCGGTTTGCAAACATAGCCGGATGGCTCATAAGCCGAGCCTCTTCCCGGACGCCGTCGGACGAGGGAGCACCGAGGGAGTATCGCAAATATTCGACCGAGGCTTTACCGATTTGCGGCATCTAAAAAGGGTCTTATCTGAAGGCGGCAGGGCGACGCCCACTTTTGCCGATACCAATCTTTCGGTCACGGAACCATCGATCATCGACCCGCCCGGATAGTCTTTTTCGTGCGAGAAGTCGCCTCGTCGGACCCATCCGAATGAGGCTTGAAATTGGGACTAGATGAAGTTACGCCGCAACGACCCGATTACGACCGGCTTCTTTTGCGCGGTAAAGCGCAGCGTCGACGCGGGCGAGAACGTCCTCGGCTGTATCCGCCTGACGTACTGAGGAAACCCCGGCCGACATGGTCAGTTTTAGCTCCCCAGAGATTGCGGTCCAATCCACTTCCGAAATGATCGAGCGAAGCCGATCGACTATCTGCATTGCCTGATCATGCGCCGTGTTGGGTTGTATGAGAAGAAATTCTTCGCCGCCGTAACGGCCAAACTTGTCGATCGCTCTAATATTGGCGAATACGCTAATTGCAAAAGTACGTAGCGCCTCGTCGCCGGCCGGATGACCACACCGATCATTGATCATTTTGAAATAATCAAGATCGATGAGTACGACCGAGCAGGGCATATTGCTGCGCTGCGCACGGGTTATTTCCTCATTCAACGATTTCATAATGTAGCGCCTATTCAGCAGGCCGGTCAATTCATCCAGCTGGGCAAGTTCCTCGATCCGGCGATTGGCGACCTTGAGCTCGACGGTGCGCCGATGGAGCGTTCTTCGCATCGAGTTTCCAAAAAGCCCGATATATGCACACTGTCCAAGCGTCGCGACGAACGAAAGCGATCCAGCAAGCCATTCAGTCGTCGTCTGCATCGGCAGGGCGATCGGAACTTTTAGTAAGAAAAATATCGTGGCGACTCCGAAACCCGTAAACGCCCATAGGATGGCCGCTTCGATGGAAGTCATTCGCAGCGACGCAAACCCAAAAATCACAAAAACCACGGTTAGAAACAAGAAACCAATTTCCGGAGCTGCCAGCAGAAATGCAAGCTGCATCGTGATGTTTGTGGCAGCTTGAAAGCTGGTCAAAAAATGGTCTTCGAACCTGTCGCCGAAGCCTATTTCTGACAACGCGGCAAACAATGTCGTCAGACCCACGCCCCCGAGAAAAAACATCGAAGGGATGGCGAATGACACCTTTCCTGCATACGCGTAAATTAGGACGATGATATCGCCGACCGCGTAGCTGGCGGCCTGGAGCAGGAGCATCTGTCGGCGTTGCTTGAGTCGTCGCTGAGCCTCGACCTCCGATATCGATAACCTTGACATCGCCGTGTAATCAACGGCGTTCGAGACTGTGCTGACCATAGCGCCGTCCAGCCCTTTCACGTCACAAGTTACGCAGCCCTGACCGAATCCAGGAACTTAGAGACTTCGAGCTTAAGACGATTACTCTCGACCGACAGTGACTTCGCCGCCGAGTGCACCTGTGCCGAGGCTGATCCGGTCTCGCTGGCGCCGTGCTGTACGTTCGTAATGTGGGAGGAAACTCGCTGGGTTCCCTCCGCGGCATGCTGAATGTTGCGGGATATTTCCTGCGTCGCGGCGCCTTGTTCTTCTACCGCGGCTGCGATGGTCGACGATATTTCCGACATCCTGCCGATGGTGTCGCCGATCTCCTTGATGGCACCGACCGACTCCTGGGTGGCGGACTGTATGCCTGATATCTGCTGGCTGATCTCGCCGGTCGCCTTTGCGGTCTGCTCGGCCAGCGCCTTTACCTCGGACGCCACCACCGCAAAGCCACGGCCGGCCGCTCCGGCGCGCGCCGCCTCGATCGTCGCGTTCAACGCGAGCAGATTGGTTTGCCCGGCAATGGTGTTGATCAGTTCGACGACGTCCCCAATGCGGCTTGCCGCCTTTGACAACTCGCCGACCCGATCGTTGGTTTGCTTCGCCTGACTGACCGCCGCATTGGCAACCCGGGACGACTCCTGCACTTGTCGGCTGATCTCATTGACCGACGAGGTCATCTCCTCGCTCGCCGAGGCAACGGCCTGCACGTTGGTGGACGCTTCCTCCGACGCTGCCGCGACCGAGGTGGCAAGTTGCTGCGATTGTTGGGCTGTCGTTGTCAGCGTATTTGCAGAAGCTTCCAGTTCGGTCGCAGCCGAGGAGACGGTCTCAACGATCGCACCAACGGCTTCTTCGAACGCATTAGCCAGATCGAACATATCCGCCTTTCGTCGTTCCGCCTGACGCTGCTCGATCTCCAATTGTTCGGCGCGTAGCCTGTCAGCTTCGATCATGTTGCTTTTAAATACCTCGACTGCGCCTGCCATTTCACCGATCTCGTCCTTGCGGTCGCGACCCGGTATTGTGCTGCCGAGGTCGCCTCCCGCAAGCCTGATCATCGCAGAGACCATCGAGGCAATCGCTTTGGAGATCGATCGGCCTATCAGCAGCGATAGGCCGCAGACAATGACGACCGCCAGGCCAAACGCGATCAGCATCCAGGTGCCGACCGAGCCACGGGTGGCAGCCTCGTGTGCTTCGGCCGCCGTGAACAGCCGCTTGATGCTTTGCTCGACCTCGACCATCACAGGTTCGATTTCATGAAACGTCTTGGACATCGCCGCGCCACTGCTCGCGACTTCCAGCGCGCCGGCGGCCCATGCAGAGAAATCCGCCTGGTACTTCTCCAGCTTCTTGGCGATGTCGGCCTTCAGGGCCGGTTGAATGTCCGCACCCGCCATCGACTTTGAGAAATCCGCAGCGGTCGTTTTCAGCTCCCCGACATATTTTTCGTCGCGCCGCAACATGAAGTCCTTCTCATGCCGCCGCATCATCAGCATCGCGCTGGTCAGTCGCGGCTCGTCGAATTCCTTGAGCCTGGCTTCGATGTCGTGAACGGCCCCGCGCAGCGATCCGGTCAGGCC
>JALYIW010000129.1 GCA_030775625.1 Pseudomonadota bacterium
AGAGGAAAGGACTCGAGCGCGTGGCCATCATCGACTTCGATGTGCATCACGGCAACGGCACCGAGGCCATGTTCAGCGCGCCGCAGTGGCAGGAGCGCGTGCTGATGGCGAGCTTTTTCCAGCATCCATTCTATCCCTACAGCGGTGCGGAGCATCCCGCGCGCAACATGGTCAATGTGCCGTTGGCGGCGGGCAGCGACGGCGCGGCGGCAAGAAAAGCCATCGAAACGCAGTGGATGCCGGCGTTGGAGCAGTTCAAGCCCGAAATGATTTTTATTTCAGCGGGTTTCGACGCACATCGCGAAGACCTGTTGGGCGGAATGGCGCTCATCGAGGCCGACTATGCGTGGATGACCCGAGAGATCATGGCGATCGCCGCCGTGCATGCGGACAAACGAATCGTGTCGATGCTCGAGGGCGGTTACAATTTGTCGGCGCTGGGCCGCAGTGCAGTGGCCCACGTGAGGGCCCTGGCAAGTTAACCGGCGTCGCCACCGGGGATTGCTCTGGCCTTGGGGACCGTTCCGGCGGCGAGCCGCTCGATGGCGGCGCGCGGCAGTTCATCGAGACCACTCTCGGCGCCCAGGTGGTTCAAGTGAGCGCTGAGCTTCTCGCGCATCCGCTTGGTCCAGTATTTCAAAATGTGATTGGCGATGGCGGTAATCGCCTCTTCGCGTTCGAGTTCGGCGCGAAAGAAATTACCGATGTCGTTCGCCATCACGGCCAAGTGCGTACCGCCGCCCGGTTCGTGGACGAAGGTGTGTTCGCCGTTACTTTGCGGCGAAGACATCGGCGCCCGCGCTCTTCAACAGGGTTTCCTGAGCATCGCTGAATTCCTTGAAGCGCTTCTGCCACTCGGAGGGCTGGCTGACCCGAGTTGCCTGCACAGCGGTGACTTTGTACTCGGGACAGTTGGTGGCCCAGTCGGAGTTATCCGTCGTGATCACGTTGGCGCCGGATTCCGGGAAATGGAAGGTGGTGTAAACCACGCCCGGCTGCACGCGTTCGGTGACCGTGGCGCGCAGCACGGTGTCGCCGGCGCGGCTCGCGATTCCCACCCAGTCGCCGTCGGCGATACCGCGTTCCTCGGCGTCGTGCGGATGGATCTCGACGCGATCCTCGTCATGCCAGCGGTTGTTTTCGGTGCGGCGGGTCTGAGCACCCACGTTGTACTGGCTCAGGATGCGTCCGGTGGTGAGGATCAAGGGGAAACGGCCATTGACTTTCTCCGCCGTCGGCACGTACTCGGTCACCAAGAATTTTCCCTTGCCGCGCACGAACACTCCGACGTGCATGGTGGGGGTGCCCGAGGGATGCTCGGCATTGCAGGGCCACTGAATGCTGCCGAGTTCATCGATGCGCTCAAAGCTCACACCGCTGAAGGTCGGGGTCAGGCTGGCGATCTCGTCCATGATTTCGCCGGGGTGGCCATAGTTCATGGGGTATCCCATGGCATTGGAGAGCAGTTGGGTGATTTCCCAATCGGCGTAGCCGGATTTGGGTTTCATCACTTTGCGCACGCGGGAAATACGCCGCTCGGCGTTGGTGAAGGTGCCGTCCTTCTCCAAGAAGGAACAGCCGGGCAGGAACACGTGCGCGAACTTGGCCGTTTCATTCAAGAACAAATCTTGGACGATGATGCATTCCATGGTCAGCAGCGCCGCCGTGACGTGCTGAGTATTGGGATCGGATTGGGCGATGTCCTCGCCCTCGATGTACAGGCCCTTGAAGTCGCCATCCAATGCCGCTTCGAACATGTTGGGAATGCGCAGCCCGGGTTCATTTTGCAAGGGTACGCCCCAGGCGCCTTCGAATTGACGGCGCACGGCGTCGTCCGACACATGCCGGTAGCCGGGGAATTCATGCGGGAAGGAACCCATGTCGCAGGAGCCCTGTACATTGTTCTGGCCGCGCAGCGGATTCACGCCCACTCCCTCGCGCCCGATATTCCCCGTGGCCATGGCGAGGTTCGCGATACCCATCACCATGGTCGAGCCCTGACTGTGCTCGGTGACTCCAAGTCCGTAATAGATGGCGCCGTTGCCGCCGGTGGCGAACAGCCGCGCGGCGGCGCGCACATCGGCCGCGGGCACGCCGGTGATTTCCTGCATGGCTTCGGGGGAGTTGAGTTGCTGCGCGACGAAGCCGCGCCATTTCTCGAAGCTCGGCATGTCGCAGCGCTCACGCACGAAGTCTTGCTTCACCAAACCTTCGGTGACGATGACGTGGGCCAGAGAATTGATCAATGCCACATTCGTGCCGGGACGCAGCTTCAAATGTTGCTCGGCGGCAATATGCGGCGTACGCACCAAATCGATTCGGCGAGGATCGGCGACGATGAGCTTGGCGCCCTGCCGCAGCCTGCGCTTCATCTGCGATGCGAACACGGGATGGCCGTCGGTGGGGTTTGCGCCGATGACGAAAATCACATCGGCTTGCATCACCGAATCGAAATTCTGGGTGCCTGCGGATTCACCCAGAGTCTGTTTCAATCCGTAGCCGGTGGGCGAGTGACAGACGCGCGCGCAGGTGTCGACATTATTGTTGCCGAAGCCGGCTCGAACCAGTTTTTGCACCAGGTAGGTTTCTTCGTTGGTGCAACGTGATGAGGTGATGCCGCCGATGGAATCGCGGCCATACTTCGCCTGAATGCGCTGCATCTCGCCGGCCGCGTGGGCTATGGCCTCGTCCCAGGTCACTTCTTTCCAGGGATGGGAAATTTCGCGGCGGATCATGGGCTTCATGATGCGATCCGCATGAGTGGCGTAGCCGATGGCGAAACGGCCCTTGACGCAGGAATGTCCATGATTGGCATGGCCGTTCTGGTTCGGCACCATGCGCACCACTTCTTCGCCCTGCATTTCGGCTCTGAAGGAGCAGCCGACGCCGCAGTACGCGCAGGTGGTGGTGATGCTGTGCTCGGCCTGACCTTGTTTGATCAAGGTGTTCTCGGACAAGGTCGCCGTGGGGCAGGCCTGCACGCAGGCGCCGCAGGAAACGCATTCGGAATCCATGAAGGACACGTTCTGGCTGGCCGCGACCGTGGAATCGAAACCGCGCTTCTGGATGGTGAGGGCAAAGGTGCCTTGCTGTTCGTCGCAGGCGCGCACGCAGCGCGAGCAGACGATGCACTTGCTGGCATCGAAAGTGAAATACGGATTACTCGTGTCCTTTTCGGCCTTAAGATGGTTCGCACCCGCGTAGCCATAACGCACTTCGCGCAGGCCCACCACGCCCGCCATGTCCTGCAATTCGCAGTGCCCGTTTGCAGGACAGGTCAGGCAGTCTAAGGGGTGGTCGGAGATGTACAGTTCCATCACGCCGCGACGAATGTCGGCGATTTGTTTGTTCTGCGTGCTGACCTTCATGCCCTGCGCGACGGGCGTGGTGCAGGAGGCGGGCAATCCCTTCATGCCCCCGATCTGAACCAAGCATAAGCGGCAGGAGCCAAAAGCCTCCAATTGCTCGGTGGCGCACAGCTTGGGAATCTTTACGTCGCAAAGTGCCGCGGCGCGCATCACCGACGTGCCGGCCGGCACCGTGATTTCCCGTCCGTCAATAGTCAGGGTGACGAGAGTCTCGGCGTTGCGCGCCGGTGTGCCCAGGTCTTGTTCGACAATGGATAACATGGTTGTCCTTACGTCGCGTTAGGCCGTCGCTGGCACGGTCATTGGTTTGGCGAAGTCTTCCGGAAAATTATTCAACGCGGAGACCACCGGGTATGGAGTCAGGCCGCCGAGCGCGCACAAGGATCCATAGGTCAAAGTCTCACACAAATCGCGCAAAATAATTTCCTGTTGCGGTGCGTTGTCGCCCGCGATCAGCCGATCTATCACCTCGACGCCGCGGGTTGAGCCGATGCGGCAGGGCGTGCATTTGCCACAGGATTCGATGGCGCAAAATTCCATCGCATAGCGCGCCTGCGCGGCCATATCGACACTGTCGTCGAAGGCGACGATGCCGCCATGGCCCAACATCCCTTTGATGGCCGCGAAGGCCTCGTAATCCAAGGGAGTATCGAATTGCGCTTCCGGCAGATACGCGCCCAAGGGGCCGCCAACCTGCACGGCGCGAAGGGGTCTGCCGCTATACGATCCGCCGCCGAAGTCATAGAGTATTTCGCGCAAGCTCATGCCGAAGGCGATCTCGACGAGCCCGCCGTGCTTGATGTTGCCGGCCAGTTGCATGGGCAACGTGCCACGGGACCTTCCCATGCCGAAGTGCTGATAGTACGCAGCGCCCTTATCCAGAATGAGGGGCACCGAGGCGAAGGTAATCACATTGTTGATCACGGTGGGCTTGCCAAATAAACCTTCCAGCGCAGGAAGCGGCGGTTTGAATCGCACCTGCCCGCGCTTGCCCTCCAGGGATTCGAGCAGCGAAGTCTCTTCACCGCAAATGTAGGCGCCGGCGCCCATGCGCACTTCGAGATCGAAGATTTTGCCGCTGCCGCGAATGTTTTCGCCGAGAAAGCCCTCGGCGTAGGCGGCGGCGATGGCGGTTGCGAGCGCGCGTTTGGCCTCTGGGTATTCGCAGCGCAAATAAATGTAGCCTCGACTCGCATTGCTCGCCACGCCTGCGATAGTCATGCCTTCGATCAGTACGAAGGGGTCCCCCTCCATGAGCATGCGATCCGAGAAGGTGCCGGAGTCGCCCTCGTCGGCATTGCAAACGATGTACTTCGTGGGTCCCGGGGCGCCCAACACGGTCTGCCATTTGATACCTGTGGGGAAAGCCGCGCCGCCGCGGCCGCGAAGTCCGGAGGCCGTGACGCACGCGACGATGTCGGCGGCCGATTGGGCAAGCGCATTGGCCAAACCGCGATAGCCGCCGTGCGCTCGGTAGTCTGTGAGACTCTTGGGATCCGTAATGCCGACGCGAGCGAAGGTCAAGCGCTCCTGCCGCTTGAAGTAAGGTATTTCTTCGGTGGCGCCCAACGACAACGAGTGAGTGCAGCCCGTGGTGAATCCCGCATCGAACAAAGCCGCGACATCCGCCGCGCCTACCGGTCCGAAAGCCCAGCGCGTGCCGGCCATGTCCACTTCAACCAGGGGTTCCAGCCACAGCAGGCCGCGCGAGCCGTTACGGATCAGTTCGATGCTGATTCCGCGGCGCGTGGCTTCCGCGGCGATGGCCTGTGCGGTGTCATCCGCGCCGACGCCCAGTGCGGCCGCGTCGCAGGGCACGAAAATTTTAAGTGTGCCGGCTGGAGTACTCACGGCGCGGACCCCGGCGAAGTTGCGCGTGTTTTGGCCATGAGCGCATCGAAGCGCAGCGGCGTGACGCGGCCTTGAAGCTGCTCATCAATCATGATCGACGGACCCAACGCGCAATTGCCCAGGCAGTACACGGGCTGCAGAGTGATGGCGCCATCGCCGGTGGTGCCGTGATACTCGACGCACAAGGTCGCCTTGGCGTGGGCCTCCAAGGCCGCAGCGCCCATGGCCTGACAGGCTTCCGCGCGGCAGATGCGCACGATATGCCGGCCCGGGCGATCTTGTAAAAAATAATGATAAAAGCTCACTACTCCGTGCACTTCGGCGATGGACAGATTCAGTTCCTCGGCGATCAAGGGCACGGCATCTTTGGGTATGAAGGTCAGCGCTTCTTGCACGGCATGAAGAACCGGCAACAAGGCTCCGGGCTGGGACTTGCGGCGTGCGCAGGCGTCGAGAGTTGCCGCGCGCTGCTCGGTAGTCAGGCTAGACGCCGGCTCGACTTTGATGGGGATCACCCGGCGTGCTGCCTTGGCATTCATTAGGGCGGCCGGGTATTCATATGAAATGCCTTGCGAGGAATTCGGCGACGCACACCGGCTTCGGATGGCCTTCGCGTTGCGTAGTGAGTTCCGCAACGATCTGAGCGCCTCCGGCGATGGCCTCGAATCCCAACAGCTTGAAATGACCGCGCAGTCGGCTTCCCACCGGAACCGGCGCCGGAAAGCGCACGCGGTTGAGTCCGTAGTTGATGCTCATACGCACGTCGACTATTTTGAACGACGTTCTGAGCATCACCGGCAGTAAGCTCAAGGTCAAATGGCCATGCGCGACTGTGGTGCCGAAAGGCCCGGCGGCCGCGCGCAGCGGATCGACGTGGATCCATTGATCGTCGCCGGTGACCTCGGCGAATTGATCGATGCGAGATTGATCGATGTTGAGCCACTCACTGGTTCCCAACGCGCCGCCGATGAGGGGCGGTAAGTCCGCCAATTTTGTATAGACATTCATCATCGACCTCGTGCTTGTTTTTCACCGTTGCTCGCTATGATGGTACAAGCTCGGCATGCGCCGCGCACTCGCTTTAAATACCCCCATCGGGATCTATCGAGTGATAAGTGCGGCTTCTGGAAAAAGTGATTTTTGCTCCCATATCGGTGGCATGGACACGCGAACGGAGCACCGATGAAAAAGTCTATATTAGGTATTTATTCGAGCCCCGCGGCCCATTGGGTCGGCGACGGATTTCCGGTGCGCAGCCTGTTCAGTTATGACGGCCTGGGGCAGCATTTGAGCCCCTTTTTATTGCTGGATTATGCCGCCCCCACGGAGTTCGCCCCGGCCATGCGTCCGCGCGGCGTGGGCGAGCATCCGCATCGGGGTTTCGAAACGGTGACCATCGTGTATCAGGGGGAAGTCGCCCACCGCGATTCGGCGGGCAACGCCGGTGTGATCGGCCCCGGAGATGTGCAATGGATGACTGCGGCATCCGGCATATTGCATGAGGAGTTTCACTCTCCGACATTCACGCGCGAGGGCGGAGCCCTGGAGCTCGCGCAGCTGTGGGTCAATCTGCCGGCCAAGCACAAGATGTCTGCGCCTCGTTATCAAACCATTCTGAACGCGAGTATTCCGCGGGTGGAATTCCCCGGTGGTGCAGGCAGCATGCGGGTCATCGCCGGAAGCTGCGCTGACAGAGACGGCCCCGCCGCTACCTTCAGCGCGCTCAACGTATGGGACCTCCGCCTGCATGCGGGCCGCGCGACGACGCTGCGGATAACGCATGGCCACACCGCTGTCATTGCCGTGTTACGGGGTGCCATCACGGCGAACGGTTCGACACGAGTCGGCGGCGCGCAGCTGTTGGTGTTCGATCGCGGCGGCGAGGAAGTGAACATCCAGGCCGAGTCCGACGCAACATTTTTGTTGTTGAGCGGTGAACCGATTGCCGAACCCATCGTGGGTTACGGTCCCTTCGTGATGAACTCGCGGCAGGAGATCGAGATCGCCATCGATGATTTCCAACGGGGAAAGTTTGGACGTATGCCGGCGGCGGCGGCCGCCATTTGAGCCATTGGTTGCAGCACCGCACGCTGCGTTTGCTCTGCGATGAGAGCTGGCCGACAGCGGTTGGTCGAGGTCGGGGGCGGTGGTACAGTGTGGCAAGGCGGTGGCAATGTCGAGCAGGCTGGCGCGTAAGCACGATTCAAGGAAGCATCGATCCGTGTGGTGCGGCCTATGCCTGTCGGTGTCGTGCGCACTGGGGTTAGGTGCGCCGCGGGCCAGCGCCGATGCGCCGCAGACCGAACCCGCTGCGGTTTCCTCGGCTGCCGCCATCGATGAATTTACTGAAATAGTGGTTGAGGCGCCGGAGCCGCGTTACGTGTCTCCCACCCGCCGCGATCAGATTGGACGCATTTGGGCCCCCGTCATGATCAATGGCCACGGGCCGTTCCGGCTGGTGCTGGATACTGGCGCCAGCCATAGCGCCGTCACGGCACTGGTCGCTCTTGCGCTCGGGATTCCGACGGACAAGTCGCCTCCGGTGATATTGCACGGGGTGACGGGCTCGGCGACCGTGCCGACGATCCATGTCGATTCGTTGACCGTCGGCGATCTCGCCGTCGACTCACCCACTTTGCCCATCGTGCCCGACGCTTTGGGCGGCGCGCAGGGAATACTGGGCGCCGAGGGTCTGTCGGGCAAACGCATTTTCATAGACTTCCGGCATGACAAAATCTCGATCACCTTCTCGCACAACGAACGATCTGCGCGCGATTTCGTGGATATTCCGTTTCATTCGATCCGCGGCACTTTGGTAGTGGTGGCGGCAATGGTGGGCAATGTGCCTACCAAGGCAATCATCGATACCGGCGGCCAGACCACAATCGCGAATCTGGCGTTGCGCGATGCCCTGTCGAGACGAGCCGCGGTGTTCAGCGGCACGCCCGATCAAATCATCGGTGCGACCACGGAAGTTCAAGACGGCGTCGTGCTGCCCATGCCGCCGATTGAGTTCGGCGGCGTTCATATCAGCGACGCGGGTGTGACGTTCGCGAATATGTATATCTTCAAGCAGTGGAAGCTTCTGAACGAGCCGGCGATCTTGATCGGTATGGATGCACTCGGTTTGCTCGATACCTTGGTCATCGATTATCGGCGGCACGAGCTGCAGATGCGCATGCTTAAGAAAGGGTGATGGTTAATGCGGAGAGTCGATGACCAATAAGGCCATGATCGGAGTAGCGGTGGGGGTGCTCGCCTTGGCTTCAGGCGCATGGTACGTGTTGCATACGCGCCACGCGGTGCCCAGGAATCCCCCGACGGCGGCGCAACCCGTCGCCCCGGAACCGGCCCCGGAAGACCAGGTCGCCAATCCAGTCATTCCGGGCACCATGGATGCCGCTTCGAGCACCGCACTACCCACCTTGAACGACAGCGATGCCGCGCTGAACGAAGCGCTCACCCGAGTGCTGGGCACCGCGGCCATCAGCGATTTCTTGCTCCCAGAAAGCATAATTCGGCACTTGGTCGTGACCATTGATAACTTGCCGCGGCAAAAAGTCTCCGTGCAAAAGCTGCCTACCAGGGCCGTTCCCGGATCTTTCGCCGTCATCGGGGATGAACTGCATGCCACGCTCGATCCGCGGAATTTCGCCCGCTATGAACCCATGGTGGCCGTGGTCCGTAAAGTCGACATGAAGGCGCTCGCCACGGTGTACTTTCGCTTCTATCCCTTGTTCCAACAGTCGTATCAGGATCTGGGATATCCCAAGGGCTATTTCAACGATCGGTTGGTAAAGGTGATCGATTTACTGTTGGGGACTGCGCCACCCGCCGGCCCGGTCGAGTTGGTTCGGCCGAATGTCATGTACCTCTATGCCGATCCGGCTCTCGAATCCCTTTCGGCCGGGCAAAAGTTGCTGATCCGCATGGGACCGGAAAATGCAGCGGCCGTCAAAGCCAAACTCGCCGAGCTGCGCGCGGTCATCGCCGCGGCGCCCCCCAAGCGCTGACACGCGTCGCCTCGCCTGGTAAGCCGCGACAACGTGCCATGAGTATCCGGGCCTGCAGGGTTACATTCGCTTCATGGAGCTAGCCCGTGCAGCCGCTGCGACGTTATGTGCTTTATGCTTCCTATGACCATATCCCCGAAAAATTTCCAATCTTTGGTGATTTTGCGGACCGCAGTGGCGTTGGCTCTGTCGGCCGGGGCATTCCTGGGCGGCTGCGTCGCGCAAGTGCGCGTGGCGCCGCCCCCGCCACCTCGAGTTTACGCGCCGCCCCCGCCTCCGGATTACGGCGAGCCGGTGCCGGACATACAGTTGCAAGCGAGCGAAGCGCCGCCTCCTCTGCCGGACTACGAGCAGCCGCCTTGTCCGGAAGAAGGCTATTTGTGGACTCCTGGATACTGGGGATATGGCAGAGG
>JALYIW010000130.1 GCA_030775625.1 Pseudomonadota bacterium
ATTCAACATGCGCGACTCGTGCAAGATTGCTCCGGTGCTGTCGGGATTTGAGGCCGTGCTGTCCGATGACCATACGCTGGAAATCGAGATGTCCAAGACACAGAGCCTGAATGACATTTTCGCACAATTGTCGGCGCAAGGAATTGCGGTGACCAGCATGCGCAACAAGGTGAACCGCCTTGAAGAACTGTTCGTCAGGCTGGTCGACGACAGCGCGCTGGCGGCCCGCGCCGCCGCTGATCAAGCGCTGACCGGCGGCGCCAAAAACGCCGCGTCGAGTTCCTGAACATGCCCGCTTCGCCGTCCCTCACCCGAACCGAATGGATCGGCTTTCAGACCATCATCATTCGTGAATTCAGCCGAATCGTGCGCATTTGGGGGCAGACCATCGTGCCTCCCGCCGTCACCGCCACTCTGTACTTCATCATATTCGGCAGCTTGATCGGCAGACGAGTGGGGCAAGTGGGAGGCTACGAGTACATGCAGTTCATCGCGCCCGGCTTGATCATGATGACGGTCATCCAGAATTCATACGGCAATGTAGTGTCCTCGTTCTTCGGCGCCAAATTCGGCAAACACGTGGAAGAACTGCTGGTCTCGCCGCTGCCCAATTGGCTGATCGTGGCAGGCTACATCGGAGGCGGCATTCTGCGCGGCGTGCTGGTCGGGTCGGTGGTGACCATAGTATCCTTGTTCTTCACACGTCTCGCGATCACACATGTTTTCGCCATCATTTCCGCCGTGTTGCTCACCAGTATCGTGTTTGCATTGGGCGGATTCATCAATGCGCTGTTCGCCAAGAATTTCGATCAGATTTCCTGGTTTCCGACCTTCGTGCTCACGCCGCTGACCTATCTGGGCGGCGTCTTCTATTCGATCACCATGCTCCCCGGCTGGGCGCATTTCATCTCGCACGCGAATCCCATTCTGTACATGGTCAGCGCATTTCGTTACGGCTTTCTCGGCACCTCGGACGTCGATCTGCGGCTGGCATACGGGATTATGGTGGGCGCGGCGATCTTTATGTTCGCCCTGGCGGTGACGTTGTTGAACCGAGGCACGGGCATCCGCGACTAGAGGACCGACTCGCAGCATGTCAATTACCTCACTCGGCCGCTGCGGCGCGTCGCAAATGCGCGCAGCAGTTTGCGCGGCGGGCGTTATGGCCGGCGCATTGTTGGCCTGCGCCGCCGCGGCTCAGGCACCCGCAGGTGCCACGGCCCTATTGGGTTTTTCGCCGACTTCCGCCGCCGCGCAACTGCAGCTCGAACAGCGGTTCGATTCGCAGCTGTTTGCGGCGGACTTGCGTTCATGGATGGCGCAAATGTCGTCCGAACCGAATCACGTCGGTTCGGTTCACGACAAGGAGAATGCCGAATTTGAACTCGAGAAATTTCGCGAATGGGGATGGGACGCATCGATCGAGACTTTTTCGGTGCTGTATCCGACACCGCGCGAGATCGCGCTGGAACTCATTGCGCCTACGCATTTCACGGCCAAGCTGACAGAACCGCCGATTGAAGGCGATGCTACATCCGCGAAAACCAAGGATGAGTTGCCGGCATACAATGTCTACGGGGCGGACGGCGACGTGACCGCGGAATTGGTATACGTCAATCAAGGCATGCCGGAGGACTACCAGGAACTCGAACGGCAGGGCGTGAGCGTCAAGGGCCGCATCGCGCTCACACGCTATGGTGGAGGCTGGCGCGGACTCAAGCCCAAGCTCGCCTATGAACATGGCGCGGTGGGTTGCTTGATTTATTCGGATCCGCGCGACGACGGCTATGGCGCGGGCGAGCCCTATCCGCAAGGCGGCTATCGACCGCGCGACGGAATCCAACGCGGCTCGGTTCAGGACACGGTGCTCTACTCCGGTGATCCGTTGACCCCCGGGGTCGGTTCGACCGCCGGCGCCAAACGACTCGCGATCAAAGACGCCAAAACGATCCAAAAAATCCCCGTATTGCCGATTTCCTACGCTGCCGCCGAACCGCTGCTCGCCGCGCTCGGCGGCTGCGTCGTTCCCGCCTCTTGGCGCGGCGGCTTGCCGCTCACCTACCATATGGGCCCGGGCCCCGCGAAAGTCCATCTCAAGGTGCTGTCGGATTGGAATCAAAAGACCTTGTACGATGTGATCGCGACTCTGCGCGGAACGCAGGAACCCGACCATTGGATCATCCGCGGCAATCATCACGACGCTTGGGTATTCGGCGCGGACGATCCCCTCTCCGGCCAAGTCGCATTGATGGCCGAAGCCAAAGCCATCGGCGCGTTGTTGCGAACCGGGTGGCGCCCGCGCCGCACCCTGATCTACGCCAGTTGGGACGGCGAAGAGCCCGGACTGCTGGGATCGACGGAGTGGGCGGAAACGCACGCGGTTGAGCTCAAGGCCAAAGCAGCCCTCTACATCAACTCCGATATGAATAGCCGCGGTTCTTTGCGGGTGGGCGGCAGCCGCGCACTGCAGTACTTCGTCAGCGCGGCGGCACGCGATGTGACAGATCCCGAAACCGGCGCGAGCGTGTTGGCTCGAGCCGTGGCGCAGGAGCGGGTCGGGGGCTACGAGGGGCGGTCGGTCGGCCGCAGCAACGCGGGCAACGATCTGCAGCTGGTTGCGCTCGGCTCCGGATCGGATTTCAGTCCATTCCTGCAACACTTGGGCGTGAATTCCTTGGATGTTGGTTTCGACGGAGAGGCCGACTACGGCGTGTATCACTCCGCCTACGATTCCTTCGATCATTTCAAGCGCTTCGTCGATCCGACATTCGAGTACGGCGTGGCGCTCGCCAAGGTCGTGGGACGTCTGGTACTGCGCTCTTCGCAATCGGCGCTGTTGCCGGCGCGTGAAACTGATTTCGCCGCTTCGATCGCGACCTACGGCGACGAGCTGCACAAACTAGTCGAGGGCATGCGGGTAAAAAGCCACGAATTGGCAGAGCTGTTGGACGAGCATGCTTTCGAGTTGGCCGCGAATCCGCAAAACCCACGCAGCCCACCGCCGCGGGTCGCGGCGGGGCCTTATCTCAATTTCGCCGAATTGGACAACGCCATCGAGAAACTCGCACAGAGCGCGAAATCCTTCGACAAGGAATATGCGCGGCTGGGCGCGCTCGATGATTCGACTTCGAATGCAGCGCGCGAGCGCTTCAATGCGACTCTCACGGACCTCGAACAATCCTTGACCGATTCTCGGGGGCTGCCGGGCCGCGAGTGGTTCGCCCACATGATCTATGCGCCGGGATTGCATACCGGCTATGGCGCCAAAACCCTGCCGGGAATTCGCGAAGCCATCGAGGAGCGGCGCTGGGACGAAGCCAATCGATATATAGGGGTGGTTTCGCGCGCCCTCAACGCCTACAGTGCGCGATTGGATCGCGCCGTTTCAGGTATGGGCCCCCCATCCTGAAGTTCCTCACGGCCGCATTTGTCGTGTATGGTGAACGAGAGACATATTGAAGTTTAAGGAGTTGAATGATGACCGAAGAAAAGCAGCAAAAATTCACGGCTAAGGTACGCCGCGGTCTGGTCTGGGTAAGCACCGTGGCGAACGCCGAGCTGGCCAAGAAAAAGGCCGAGGCCACCGGGGTCAGGATAGAGGGTTTCACCGCCAGCGAACTCGCCGACGTCGAATCCGCGTTGACGTGGATTGCCCAGAACAAAGAATCGCAGAGCGCCGAGCCCGCCGCCTAACGCGGCTCGGTGGCCCAACGCGGCATCACCGTGCATGATGCCGGGCTTGACCGGGGCGCCGCAGCGGTAAATCGAACCCGCCGTCGCGAATCCGGAGTGCGTTACACTATTGCATGGCCCGCAAACGTGCATTAGTCGTCGACGATTCCAAGTCGGCCCGCGTCGTCTTGAGCCGAATGCTCGAGAAATACGACATCGAAGTTGAGATGGCGGAATCGGCCGAGCAAGCCATTGAGCATCTGAAGAGTAATCGCCCGGATGCGATTTTCATGGACCATCTCATGCCCGGGATGGACGGCCTGCAGGCCGTGCGGGCCATCAAGGGCAATCCGCAAACCGCGATGATCCCGATCATGATGTACACCTCGCAAGAGGGCGAGCTGTACGTGGGCCAAGCGCGCGCACTGGGTGCGATGGGCGTGTTGCCCAAACAAGTACGCCCCGTGGATGTCTCCAAAGTATTGTACGAATTACATTTGCTGCCGGAGCGTCGAGACATGAACGAACCCGGGCTGCTACCCGTTGAATTGCAGGAGGGCACGCCGGTGGCGCCAGCGGCGGCCCCGCCCGCAGGCGCCGGATCATCGGTCGACTGGGGCCGCCGTGTGGAAGCGGCGGTCAAGGATCATGCTGTCGACCTGCGGCGTTTCATCCTCGCCAGTCTCGATAGTTTCGCGGCGCGGATCGTCAGCGATGTGCGCGACATGAACCAACCGGCGCCGGCCGCGGCGCCGCTGTTCGTGCCCACACCAACGACGGCACCGGTCTGGCCTTGGGTGACCGCAATAGCCGGCTTGAGCCTGGTTGCGCTCGGCTTCGCGGCCACTTGGTCGGCAGCACGCAATGAGGTAGCAAAGGCGCGAGCCGACATCGCCGGGCTGACCTCCGCCAACATCGAACTACGGCGCTCGCAAACGGATCTCTCCGCGACCATCAGGGATTTGACCGCCGACTTAGCAGCCGCCACTGCCGGTGCCGCCGGGACCGTCGCGAGTACTGGCTCGGGCTTACCGGGCCTTCCAGCCCGGGCCGAACCGGTACCCTACGGGGAGATCCCCTTCGATCGCAGTCGTCTCGATGTATTGCGCGACATGCTGACGAAACTCGAAGCGCAGGGTTTCCACGGGGTGGTGAAGATCACAAGCTTGGCCGGACTGTTTTGCCTCAGCGGGAATGCCGCCGACGGGTTTACCATCGCGGCCGCGGCCACGCTGACGGCCAAGTGCGATTTAATCGGCAATCCATTCGAGGAGTCCCTCTCGGGCCAACAGCGCCAATCGTTGGCATTTGCGAATCTCGTTGCGGGCGTGCGCCAACGCACCTCGGGTGCAATCACGGTTGCGATCGAGAGCCTCGGCAGCGTACGTCCCATTGCGCCGTATCCGATCAGAACCGATTCTCTCTCGGCCGGGGAGTGGAACCGCGTAGCCGCCGCCAACAATCTCGTCGAATTCCTGGCGGAAGCTTCCTCCGGACAATAGCACTGGGGTGCATCCTCATTCAGAACGAAATTCTGACGAATGCCTGCGGACCCTTGGAAGTGAAATCGAAGTATCCGCCATCTTTGACCTGACGCGACACGAGGCCTGCCTTGACGGCGGTGTAGCCAAGGCCGAACGCGATGTTAGGCCGCAATCGATACAGGGCATTGATCTCGTAAATACCGAGCGAACCGCTCAAGTGATTTACAGCCACTTTCATGTATTGGGCGCGGGCGTCGAAATAAAATCGTTTGCTGATTACGTAGGTCGCATCGAGACCGAGAGTGGGAAATGGTCCTGCTTGATCCTCGGACTGATCCACGCGCCGCCTCTGCGTGCTCACGCGGACCCGTGAGGAAACGTCGATGTCGTTGACGCCGATGATCGCCGCGATTTCGAATTTTTCACGATGGATGATCGAGTAGCCATAGCTTATCCCGAGGGCGCGCAGGCTCAGATTCGAGTCCGAGGGATCACCCGACTGGAGGACCACGTCGCGAAACACGCGGGGTCCGCCGGCGAGCGTGGTCTGTCCGCTTCGATCCAGCGTAAAATAATCGAAGCGCAGCCGGTGCCGCTCGCCTACGCGTACCATCGCCTGAAATTTCGGCTCGAGATTGGCGCTGTCCAATCCGAAGTCCTTTTCCGCGTCGATTGGCGTGCCGACCACTCCCTGGCTGCTGTCGACCCGCAGAGAGGTGGTCGATGTCAGGCGCATGGCTCCCAAGGATAGGCGCACGCGTTCGTTGGTCGGGCTAAGATAATCATCGGCGTGTGCGAGGTTCGCGAGCAGCGCGAAGGTAATCGCTGCCATGCCACTGTTGGTCATTGGGTTCTCCTTAAGATAATTTGATCGGTTTCGGCCCGTCTTTGCGCAGTCGGCAACGAAGGAGTGATGCGTTCCAGCACGTGGGAAGCGGCGGCTCGCCAGCCGGTAAGTTTGCCGCCATAAATACCCAGCACGCGCGGATATGGATCGCGATCGGTGCTGAAAATCGTTTCCCGTGAGCGGTCGAAAGCCGCTTGGTTGGCGCTCGGTAAGACGCGAAGTCCCGCGAAGCGCCGAGTGATGTGCTCGCGAGTCAGATGTTTCAGTGCCGGGAAATAATGGCGCGCGACTGTGAGCAAGTATTCTTCCTCATGCGGCAGCGGATGCACTTTGCCGGGTTCGCCGTGATAGGGGGTTTCCGTGGTGCCGATCAGCGTGGCGCCATGCCAGGGCATGACGAATACGGCGCGACCGTCCGTGGGGCTTTCCACGTAATAGATGCCTTTGGTCACCGCGAAGGGTATGACTATGTGCGTCCCCTGCACCAGATCCACCTCTGGAATAAAAATGGCAGGTTGCACGGCACGCGCAATTTGCGTAGCCCAAGGACCACCGGCGTTCACCAGCACTCGCGCGGCGCAGAGTATCGTCGAGCCGTCTTGCTCGTATGCGACCGTGACGCCCTCGTCCGTCAGCGTCGCCTGCAAAAAAGCCGCCGGCATGGCGATCTCGGCGCCTAAAGTCACCGCGGATCGCACCACTGCGCGCGTCAACAGCGCGTCGTCGGTCTGCGCGTCGTGATAACGGATGACGGCATCCAGGTTCTGCGTCCGCAGGCCGTCGAGGAATGCCCATGCAGCCTTCGGCACCGTGCAAAAGCGGGTCGCGGCGTCGAAGCCGCCGAGCAGCGCGTACATCCACAGGCCGATCCGCAACTGCCAGGGCCGGCGGCGTGTATCGCGGTAGACGGGAATGAAGAACGCTTTCAATTCCACGAGTTCGGCGGCGATTCGCAGGTGAATCGCCCGTTCGCGAAGGCTTTCACGCACCAGCCCGAATTGTCCGGATTCGAGATACCGCAGTCCTCCGTGGATCAATTTACTGGAGCGGCTGGAAGTGCCGCTCGCCAACCCGAGGCGTTCGATGAGCAAGGCACTATGGCCCGCGGCCACCGCGGCCTGCAAGACTCCGGCTCCGTGAATACCGCCGCCGACGATGATGACATCGTAATTTTTCATTGGGTCCGAGGGTGCGCGAAATTGCGCTAGGATGCGGCAATACACGTGAACACACCAATTTTGCATCGCTGTCGCCATTCGCAAACAGATGTTGCTCGAGCTATGCTTTGCCGCCCCGCTTTTCTTCGAACTGTAGAACCGGGGCACCCGACCTGACCTCGATTTCGCCGTCGACGATCGCGCCCGTGGCAATCGCTACGCTGAGCGCGCTGACCCTGCCGCGTATGACCGCCGTGCGGCCGATTTCCAGTTTATCCGTGACCGTAAGACCGCCGGTGATCTTGCCGGCGATGATGGCTTGCTGCGCGTGTATGAAACCGTACCAGCTGCCGGTGGCGGATAGATTCAGGCGGCCTGCCAATTCACCGTCGCCATGAACTTCACCGGATACCACGAAGTGTCCCGTGCCGCGGATATTCCCGACGAACACCGCTTCGGCTCCGATAAAAGTGGGCATGGCGGCACTGCCCTCGAAAAAACGCCGCTTTTGTTGGCTCATGAGAGGGCTATTATCCCTTCCGGGGCCGCCCATGATGTGACGAGCTTGGCGTCGCTGCCGGGTCGAGAATCGAAGTACAATGCAAACTACGTGAAAACTTCTCTCGAGCACGAAAATGGTCATAAATAAAGCATTTATTGGTCTGTCTTTGGTTTTGGCACTCGGCATCGCCGGTTGTAGCCGGCAGCAAAGCGACTGGGAAAAGACCCGGGCCGCGAACACCACAGATTCGTATGAGCAATTCCTCAAGAAATATCCGAGCGGTGAGTTCAGCGCTCAGGCCCAAGCCCGGGTCAAGGAACTCTACGAGGAACGCGATTGGCAGAAGGCGCGCGACACCGACACGTTGGAAGGCTATCAGACATTTTTGAAGCAGTACCCGGAGGGCAAATGGACGGAAGAGGCGCGTATCCGAGTCGAGAATTTTTCGCTGGCGCAGGCACCGTCGAATGCGACCCCCGCCGCATCCGCCACGGCCAGTAATCCCGGCAGCACTCCACCTAGTACGAGCACTGCCGACACGGGAGACACAGTGTCCGCCGCCGCGGCGGCCGCGAGCCCGCATGCGGCTGCGCCGGCTTCCGCCACCCCGCCCGCGAGGGTAGTGAAGCCGGCTGTGGCAGGGGCGGGGTCGGTTGCGTCCGCCACGGCGGCGCCCGGGACCTACGGAGTGCAACTCGGGGCCTTCAAGTCGAGCGCTAATGCTGCCAAAACGCGCTGGACGCACTTGACCCGAGAATATCCCAAGGCATTTGCCGGACTCTCGCCGACGGTCTCGCCGAAAACAGGCGCTGCCGGGACCTTGTATCGATTGCAGGTCGGTGGGCTGACGGAAAAGCATGCACGCGCGATTTGCGCCAGCATGAAGGCCAAGTCCCAGGCTTGCGTTGTGCTGCATGCCAGCCATTGACGCACTTATACATCGAGGAAAATGGCGCTGACGTCACCACTGACGGGGCAGCGGAATCGCTCACAGTTTCGGTATGGGGAAGCGACTGATCATCATCGAGCCGGACAGGGCGAAAACCAGCGTCAACGGGTGGAGCACATGGCCCGATATATAAACCTTCCCGAACCACATGGAACCGCCCAAGGACCCGAGCCAGGTTGCAATGGTGATCAAACAAACGACCGCGAATGACGTCGGAATGGGCGTACCTTCGAAAAATTTCACTTTGCCGGTTCCTTCCGACATGGCCTCGACCGTGACGTTATATCTCGCCAGACGGGAGACTCCGCAGGCCACAAAGTAAGCAAGCGCGATTCGGTCATACAGACCCTGCATGCCAAAGCCATATCCGAGCATGGCCGGCGCTACTCCAAAAGAAATAACGTCGGAGAGCGAATCGAGTTCCCGGCCCATGGCCGAGGTCTTCTGCCGCCAGCGCGCAATGCGTCCGTCGAGGATGTCGAAAATCAAAGCGACGAAAATCAGCGCGCTCGCGAAATAGATATGCTTGACCATTTCGGTTTGCACGTAAGTGATGGTGGCGAATATCGCGGCGGTTCCGCAGGTCGCATTGCCGAGAGTGGCCCAGTCCGCCAAATGGAATTCACGGATCATCGAGAAGGGCTTTCGTTGAGTGCGGGCGTTCATGCCGCATCATAGGCGCGTTGCGCGCGCTTTTGCTTCGACCTAAGGGGCAATCGCCATTTGGTGCAAGATGAACGCGTATTGCATCGCGATTTCCCGATAGCGTTGAAAGCGGCCTGACTTGCCGCCGTGGCCTGCGTCCATATCGATGTGCAGGAACAAGAAGTTTCGATCGGTTTTGAGCGCGCGTAGTTTGGCCAGCCATTTTACCGGTTCGTAGTATTGCACCTGACTGTCCCAAAGGCCTGTCGTCAGGAACATCGCCGGGTACTGCTGCGCCCGGACATTGTCGTAAGGCGAGTACCCCAGCATGTACTCGTAGAATTTACGTTCTTCGGGATTTCCCCATTCATCGTATTCGTTGGTAGTCAGCGGAATGGTGTCATCGAGCATGGTGGTCACCACGTCGACGAAGGGCACCTGCGCGATAATCCCGCGATAATCGTCGGGACTCAAGTTGGCGACCGCTCCCACGAGCAGGCCGCCGGCGCTGCCTCCCATCGCAAATATCTTGGTCCTGGCCGCATATCGCCTGGCGACCAGATGTCGAGTGACGTCGATAAAATCGGTAAAAGAATTCATCTTGTGCAGCAGTCGCCCATGGTCGTACCAGGCGCGTCCCATTTCCTGACCGCCCCGTACGTGGGCGATGGCGTAGAGGAAACCACGATCGAGCAGAGTCAGATGCGCACTGGAAAACGTCGGGTCGCACGAGAGTCCGTAGGCGCCATAGGCGTATTGCAGCATGGGAGCACTGCCGTCGAGCGGGCACCCCCTGCGATACACGAGCGAGATCGGGATCAGCGTACCGTCCCGTGCGGGCGCAAGTAGAAACTCCGTCTGATAATTCGCGGAGTCAAAGCTACCCATCACCGGATCTCGCTTGAGCAGCGTCTTCTCGCCGGTGCGCACGTCGTAGTCGTAGATGGTGGTCGGTGTCGTGAGCGAGGAATACGCGTAACGGACCAGGTGCGAATCCATTTCCGGATTGACAGATAACCAGGTGGCATAAGCGGCCTCGCCGCTTTCGATGAAAAACTCGGCGCCTGTGGCTGTAACGGGCGTGATGGCGACCTTGGAGAGGCCACCGCTTCGCACCGACAGCGCCAGGAACTCGGTGAATACTTCGAAGTCTTCGATAAATGTGTCGTCGCGGTGCGGCGCCAAGTCGCGCCATTCCTCGCGTTTGCCCTCCCGGCCGATCGGTACCCGCATCACGCGAAAGTTGCGAGCCTGCCAATTGGTCCGGATTACGAATGCGTCGCCGAGATGCTCCACTTGATACTCATGATCGCGTTCGTGGGGCAGGAAAGTATTGAACTTGAGAGACGGGTCGTCTGCGTGTGCGTAACGCCACTCCGAAGACACCGTACTTTCCATATGGATGAAAATGAATTGCTCGGACTTCGATTTCGATACACCGGTGTAAAAACTCATGTCCTTTTGCTGGAAGACCAAAACATCATCGCTCGGGTGTTGATCCAGCCGGTGTTTTTTGACGTAAAGGCCGAGCAGGGTTTCCGGGTCTTTTTGCACGTACAAAATGGTTCGATTGTCGTTTGCCCACGCAAGGTCAGGCTCGACGTCGGCGATGGCGTTGGCGAGCATCTCACCGGTGAGTAGATTCTTGAATCGCAGGGTGTACTGCCGCCTGCCGACGGTGTCTTCGCAAAATGCCAGCCACGAGTTGTCGGGCGAGATTTCGACCGAGCCGATCCGATAGTACTCATGGCCGACGGCGAGGAGGTTGGCGTCGAGCAGCACCTCTTCCGCCGCTTCCAATGATTCCAAGCGACGGGCAAATATCGGGTGTTCTTTCCCGGGCTCATAGCGGGTGTTGTACCAATAGCCGCTCTTGCGATAGGGCACGGTCGCGTCGTCTTGTTTGAGCCTGGAGATGATTTCCTCGTAAAGCTCATTCTCGAGCGGTTTTAGTCCGCCCAGGCACGCTTCGCGGTAGGCGTTTTCCGCATGTAGGTAGGCGAGCACATCCGGATTCGTGCGTGTGTCGTCCCGCAGCCAGTAATAGGGGTCGGTTCTCGTCCCATGCGGCGAAACCACGGTATGCGGCACAATGGGTGCGACGGGTGGCTTCGGATCCGGTGTGTTCATGGCGATTGGCAGCTACTTGTCCTTGGATTGGGCGGGAGTATAGTCAGGTCAGGAGTCAGCGCAGCGAACCGACTGCGTGGCGAGGGGGGGGGCGATGCAGACTGTCAGTCAATTGCTGAAAAAAAAAGGCAACGATGTTTATTGCGTCGCGCCGCAGGATTCGGTACTGCATGCCATCGAGGTCATGGCTACGCGACACGTGGGCGCACTCTTGGTGATGAGTCAGGCATCGCTAATCGGCATAATCTCGGAGCGCGACTATGCGCGTAAGGTGATCCTGAAAAGCCGCTCCTCGCATGACACCCCGGTGAGCGACATCATGACCTCTCCCGCCACCAGCGTGACGCCGGAGGATACGGTGCACCACTGTATGGAACTCATGACCGAAGGAAGATTCCGACATTTGCCGGTGCTCAAAGCCGGCCGCGTGGTCGGCATACTGTCGATTGGGGATTTGGTCAAAGCCGTCATTCAGGAGCAGTCTGAAACCATCGAGCAGCTAGAGCGCTATATCGCAGGCTAATGATCGAGTACGGCAGCCTGGAAAATACCGCACTTATACGTTGATTCATTGACCGCCACACCCCGCCAGCAGGGATCTCTTCCTGGGCGACTCGCGGCATGCGACGTGCCGATTGACGCTCATTCCCAGCTAGGTATCATGAGGCGAACACAGGTGCGCTTAGCGGCGTTTGCCCCACCCGGCGCTCGAATTTCGAGTGCCCAGAATCGGTTAAGTTGTTGTTTTATCGTAGGTTCTGCAGCACATCGCAGGGCATGACTCGGTATGGGCGTGAGACATGGAAAATCCATATATTGCAGCTCCGCAGACCAGCCTCAATGGCAAGGATCCGCGCATCGGTGATTGGGGGCTGTGCAAAGCGGCCTATGAGAGAGACTCCTGCGGCTTCGGCCTGATCGCTAGTCTCGATGACCAGGCCAGCCATTGGGTACTGCAGACGGCCATCAGCTCGCTGAATCGGTTGACCCATCGCGGCGCAATCGCCGCCGACGGCAAGACCGGTGACGGGTGTGGGCTACTGATCAAGCGGCCCAGTGCCTTTTTGCGGGCGGTGGCGGCCGACGCGAATTTCACCCTGGCGCCCTTGTTCGCCGCGGGTTTGGTGTTCCTCGATCGCGATCCGGATGTCGCCGAGAATGCCCGCCGGATTCTTACCGCGCAGCTGCAGGGTGAAAAGCTGGCAGTGGCGGGCTTTCGCGCATTGCCCACGGATCCTTCCGCCTGCGGTTCCGAAGCGCTGAAGACGCTGCCGCTCATCGAGCAGGTGTTCGTCAACGCGGGCAGTGATATCGATGAGGCGACCTTCAACCGAAAGTTGTATCTGGCGCGTCGGCGAACCGAAAAGCGGCTCGAGGCCGACGACCCGGTTTTTTATATTCCATCGTTATCCGCGAGCACCATCGTCTACAAAGGAATGGTGATGCCGCAGTACCTGGCCCAGTTCTATCCGGATCTCAAGGATCCGCGGATGGAAGCGTCGGTGGTGGTTTTTCACCAGCGTTTTTCTACCAACACCATGCCACAGTGGCGGCTCGCGCACCCGTATCGATACTTGGCGCACAACGGCGAGATCAATACCGTGCAGGGCAACCGCAGTTGGGCCGTGGCGCGAGGCCCCTTGTTTCGCTCGCCCGTGCTGCCAGACCTCAGCGATGTGTTGCCGGTCGTGTCATTGACGGGTTCGGACTCGCAGTCGCTGGACAACATGCTGGAGTTGCTGTTGGTCGGCGGCTTGGATCCCATGCATGCCATGCGTTTGCTGGTGCCTCCGGCTTGGCAGTCGGTGGACATGATCGACCCGGACCTCAAAGCCTTCTACGAGTATTACTCGACGCACATGGAGCCGTGGGATGGCCCGGCCGGCATTGTACTCACGGACGGACGTTATGCCTGCTGCACTCTGGACCGCAACGGTTTGCGTCCCGCCCGCTGGGTCATCACCAAAAATCGGCACATCACCATAGCCTCTGAAGCCGGCGTCTGGGACTACAAACCTGAAGATGTAGTCAAGAAGGGCAAGCTAGGCCCGGGCGAGATGCTCGCGCTCGATTTACAAACAGCCGAGCTCATGGATACCAAGCGGGTCGATGATCTGTTGAAAAGCCGCCATCCTTACAAGGCATGGTTGAAAAAAGGCGTGCGCTACTTACAGACGGATCTCATCGATCCGCGGCTCGCGGCCGAGCCCTTCGATCGAGCCACACTGGCCGTATTCCAAAAAATGTACAATGTTTCGGCGGAAGAGCGCGATGAGATCATCCGCGTTCTTGCCGAAGATGAAAGTGAGGCGGTGGGCTCCATGGGCGACGACACGCCGATGCCCGTACTGTCGAAGAAAGTCCGCTCTCTCTATGACTACTTTCGTCAGCAGTTCGCACAGGTGACGAATCCTCCCATAGACTCCCTGCGTGAAAGCATCGTCATGTCGCTGCAGACCCAGATCGGTCCCGAGTGCAACATTTTCGTCCCCGCGCAGCAGCATGCCGAACAAATCGTGCTCTCCTCGCCCGTCCTCTCGCAGCGCAAGTTGCGCCAGATCATGGCTCTGGAGGACAGCGGCGTGCCGCATGAATTCATCGATTTACAGTGCGAGGAGAACCAAGACCTAAAATCCGCGTTGACCCATGTGTGCGACCTGGCGGAATCCGCCGTGCGCAATGGCAAGATCGTGCTGCTGCTGTCCGACCGGTATCTCGAGAGAGGCAAGGTTCCGCTGCACGCGCTGCTCGCCACCGGTGCCGTGCATCACCGCTTGGTCAAGACCGGGCTGCGCTGCAAATGCAACATTCTGGTTGAAACCGGTACCGCACGCGACGCGCATCACTTCGCCTGTCTGATCGGCTACGGCGCCACCGCCGTGTATCCGTTCCTTGCGTATCAGACCCTGTTCGACCTCATGCGCAAGGGCGCGGTGAACATGGAGGCTGATACGCGGCAGGAACTGGGCCGCAGCTATCGGCGCGGCATCCAAAAGGGATTGTTCAAAGTGATGTCCAAGATGGGCATCTCCACCGTCGCGAGTTATCGCAGCGCCCAGTTGTTCGAGATCGTGGGATTGAGCGATGAAGTGGTCGATCTGTGTTTCGAAGGATCCGAAAGCCGCATTCAGGGCGCAGACTTTTCTGATCTGAAAGCGGATGCGGATTATCTGGCGAAACGCGCCTGGGATCCCAACGAGAGCGTCGAGCAGGGCGGTCTGCTCAAGTACATGCACAACGGCGAGTACCACATGTACAACCCGGATGTGATTGCGACGCTGCAATCGGCCGTGATGACGGGCGACTATGAGCAGTACCGTGAATTCGCGACCTTGGTCAACCACCGACCGGTATCGTGCATCCGCGATTTGCTGAAGCTGAATCCCGTCGCCGCCGCCATTCCCATCGAGGAAGTCGAATCGATTTCGGCCATCATCGCGCGCTTCGACAGCGCCGGAATGTCCCTGGGCGCACTCTCTCCGGAGGCTCACGAGGCGCTGGCAATCGCCATGAATCGCCTGGGTGCGCGTTCCAATTCCGGCGAAGGCGGCGAAGATCCGGTTCGCTACGGCACCGAGAAGAACTCCAAGATCAAGCAAGTTGCCTCCGGCCGTTTCGGCGTGACGCCGGAATATTTGATCAATGCCGAGGTGTTGCAGATCAAGGTGGCCCAAGGCGCGAAGCCGGGCGAGGGCGGGCAGCTGCCGGGCCACAAGGTCAACGACATGATCGCGCGGCTGCGATTTGCCCGCCCCGGCGTAGGCTTGATTTCGCCGCCGCCGCATCACGACATTTATTCCATCGAGGATCTAGCGCAATTGATCTTCGACTTGAAGCAGGTCAATCCGACTGCACTGGTCTCGGTCAAATTGGTGGCGGAGCCCGGAGTGGGCACGGTCGCAGCCGGCGTCGCCAAGGCATACGCGGACTTGATCACCATCAGCGGATACGACGGCGGCACGGGCGCGAGTCCCCTGTCGTCCATCAAATACGCAGGCACGCCGTGGGAGTTGGGGCTGGCCGAGACCCACCAGACCTTACGCGCCAATGAACTGCGGCATCGAGTGCGCCTGCAGACCGACGGCGGTTTGAAGACGGGTCTCGATGTGATCAAGGCGGCGCTCATAGGTGCCGAGAGCTTCGGCTTCGGAACGGCGCCCATGGTGGCGCTGGGCTGTAAGTATTTGCGGATTTGCCATCTTAACAATTGCGCGACGGGGGTCGCGACGCAGCACAATGTCTTACGTGCCAAGTTTTTCATCGGTCTGCCCGAGATGGTCATGAACTATTTCAAGTTCGTGGCGCAGGAGTGCCGGGAAATCATGGCCTCGATGGGGGTGCGAACCATCGCCGAATTGATCGGGCACACCGAGCAATTGGAAATTCTACCCGGCGAGACTCGCAAGCAGCGCAAGCTGGATTTATCGCCGCTGCTGGCGAACTCCGCGTTGCTGTCCGACAAACCGCAGTATTGCATCGATCCACATAACGAACCCTTCGACAAGGGCGTGCTGGCCGAGAGGATGCTCGCCGACATGCGCGAAGCCATCGCCGGTAAAACGGGCGGCCAATTCGCTTATGCGGTGAGCAATTTTCACCGCTCCATCGGCGCGCGCATCTCGGGGGAGATTGCCAAGCGCTGGGGAAATACCGGGATGAGCGACGCGCCCTTGGTCGTTACGCTCAAAGGTTCTGCCGGTCAAAGCTTCGGCGTGTGGAACGCCGGCGGATTGCATCTGCATCTCGAAGGGGAGGCCAACGATTTCGTAGGCAAAGGCATGGCGGCGGGCAAAATTGTACTGAAGCCACACACTCTTTCGAGCTTCGTGGCGCGTGAAACCATCATCATGGGAAATACCTGTTTATACGGTGCGACGGGGGGAGCCTTATATGCGGCCGGGACCGCCGGTGAACGTTTCGCCGTCCGAAATTCCGGTGCGCTGGCGGTGCTGGAAGGCGCCGGTGATCATTGCTGCGAATACATGACGGGCGGCTTGGTGTGCGTGCTCGGACGCACGGGCGTAAATTTCGGCGCCGGATTCACCGGCGGCTTCGCGTATGTGCTGGACATGGAACGGGATTTCGTCGACCGCTACAATCATGAATTGATCGACATTCACCGCGTATCGCCCGAGGGCATGAGCACCCACGTACAGCATTTGCGCAGCCTGATCGAACAACACGTCGAGGCGACTGAAAGCCTCTGGGGCGGGCAATTGCTCAATGATTTTCGTTCCTACATCGGAAAATTCTGGGTGGTGAAGCCGAAAGCGGCCGCCATCGACTCGTTGTTGGTCAACCTGCAGCGCGCCGCATGAGCGCCGTCTCTCAGTAAAACCATGGCCGACAAGCACCTGCAATTTCTCGAGTTTCCCCGTAAAGATCCGGACAAGCTTCCCGTCGAGGTACGCACCAAGGAATTCAGGGAAATCTATTCGCAATATGCTCCGGAAACGGCTTCGCAACAGGCGGGGCGCTGTGTTGCCTGCGGCAATCCATTCTGTGAGTGGAAATGTCCGGTGCACAATTACATTCCGAACTGGCTGGCCCTGGTGAATGACGGCAAGTTGTTCGAGGCGGCGGAACTGTCGCATCAAACGAACTCCTTGCCGGAAATGTGCGGCCGCATTTGTCCCCAGGATCGGCTGTGCGAAGGAGCGTGCACGCTGAACGACGGCATCGGTGCGGTGAGCATCGGCGCCATCGAGAAATACATCACGGACGAGGCTTTCAAGCAGGGATGGAAGCCCGACATGTCGAATGTCGTGCGCAACGGGAAGCGCGTCGCCGTCATCGGCGCAGGCCCCGCTGGATTGGCGTGCGCCGACATTCTGGTGCGTAATGGCGTGACGCCCGTGGTTTTCGACCGCTATGCGAAAATCGGCGGATTGCTCACCTTCGGCATCCCGCCGTTCAAGCTCGAAAAAGCAGTGGTCGAGAAGCGGCGTGAGATCATGGAATACATGGGCGTCGAATTCCGTTTGAATGTGGATGTGGGCCGCGATATTTCTTTCGAACGCCTCCACGAAGAATTCGACGCAGTGTTTCTCGGCATGGGCACTTACAACTATGTGAAAGGCGGATTTGCCGGCGAGGATCTGCCGGGGGTGCACGAGGCGCTGCCCTATCTCATTTCGAACATCAATCGTGAACTCGATATCCCGGACAATGCGGGCGGCTTCATCGATATGCGCGGCAAGAATGTCGTGGTGCTCGGGGGCGGCGACACCGGGATGGATTGCAATCGAACCGCCATCCGGCAACGTGCCAGCAGCGTCACCTGCACTTATCGCCGTGACGAAGACAATATGCCGGGGTCGAGGCGCGACTATAAAAACAGCAAGGAGGAAGGCGTGACCTTCCTGTTCAATCGACAACCCATTGAAATTGTGGGCTCGGATCGAGTGCGCGGCGTGAAGCTGGTCGAGACCCGGTTGGGTCCCCCGGATGCGCGCGGACGTCGCGTGCCGGAGGTGGTGCCGGGTACGGAACAAACCATCGACGCCGATGCCGTGATCATTGCCTTCGGCTTTTTACCCAGCCCGCCTGACTGGTTCGCAAAACAGCAGATCCAGCTGCATGCCAATGGCCGGGTGCGCGTCTCGGCGACGCCGCAACACCGCTTCCAGACGACGAACCCCAAGGTGTTCGCGGGCGGAGACATGGTGCGTGGTTCGGATTTGGTAGTTACGGCGGTGTTCGAGGGACGCGAAGCCGCCCAGGGGATTTTGAGGTATCTAGGACTCAGCGCGATTCCTCAGCACTGATCCGCCCAGCCCTGCATTCAAGGTCCGGAAACGGCGAGTATTCGCCATGCGTTGCGTCTAATCTACGCCCATGGAACTCGACTCTGAAGCTTGTTTTCACGCGGTACGCGCCCGCGACCACCGATTTGACGGTCAATTTTTCGTGGCCATTGCCAGTACCCGCATTTACTGCCGTCCCATCTGTCCGGCGCGCCCCGCGAAGCGCGACAACATGCGGTTTTATTCCAGCGCGGCTGCCGCCGAAGTGGCGGGTTACAGACCCTGCCTGCGGTGCCGGCCGGAGCGTGCGCCGGGACTCGCACCGGTCGACGCGGTGAGCCGGCTGGTGCGGGCAGCTATCGCGGGCATCGAAGAGCACGCGCTGTCGAGTGCCGGGGTCGGGGATCTCGCGGCGTCGCTGGGTGTCAGCGACCGGCATCTGCGCCGCGTTACCGAGGCCGAACTCGGCGTATCCCCGATCGAACTGGCTCAGACCCAGCGGCTGCTCTTGGCCAAACGCCTGCTGAGCGAAACCCGCTTGAGTCAGACGGAAATTGCCTTCGCCAGCGGTTTTGGCAGCCTGCGTAGATTCAACGCGCTGTTCAAGGCGCGCTACGGTTTGAGTCCGCGCGTATTGCGTGGAACACCCAGCGCATTCGCCGGATTGTGCTGTCAGTTGGAATTCCGGCCGCCGTTCGCTTGGAATGTTCTGCTGTCTTATTTGAGCATGCGAGCCGTTCACGGGGTGGAGATGGTGGATGCAACACACTACCGCCGCACCGTCGCCATCGGTGAGCGTCAGGGCTGGATCGGGGTCTCGATGCACAAGAACGGTAGGGCGTTGAATGTGGAAATTTCCGCTTCGCTCACGCCCGTCATCGGTGCGGTCATGGCGCGAGTCAAGCGGCTATTCGACTTAGGAGCGGTACCCGAGGCGGTGGCCGCGCTGTTGGGACGCGATCCGCTGCTCGCCGCGACAGTGCGCCGGCTTCCCGGTTTGCGGGTGGCCGGCGCGTTCGATGGCTTCGAATTGGCGGTGCGCGCGATTCTCGGCCAACAGGTATCGGTGAAGAGCGCGACCACGCTTGCCGGGCGCTGGGCGCAGGCCTTTGGCGAGCCCATCGCGACTCCTTATCCTGAGCTCAATCGACTGACGCCGATGGCGCAACGCGTGGCATCGGCCACGGAAAACGAAATCACCGTACTCGGCATCACCGGCGCTCGGGCCCGGTGCTTGCGCGCCTTGGCAACCGCGGTCCTCGATCGCAGCGTGGTACTGACGTTCGCCGCGAATGTCGAAGCGCAAATCGAGGCTTTGGTGCGCCTGCCGGGGATCGGCCCGTGGACAGCGCAATACATTGCCATGCGGGCGCTGCATTGGCCCGACGCCTTTCCCAGCGCAGATTTGCTGCTGTTGCGTGCGGCGAAATTGGCTAGACCGGAATTAGAAGCGCGCGCGCAGGGTTGGCGGCCCTGGAGGGCCTACGCGGTACATTATTTATGGCAATCACTCGGGGTCAATCCATGAATACCTTCAGCTATTTCCCCAGTCCGATCGGCCGTCTGTTACTGACCTCGGACAGGACGTCTTTGACTGGTCTTTACATGGAACCCAGCCGCAAGGCGCAATCCATCGATGGCTGGGTGGAGGATGACGCCGTCGAACCTTTGGTCACGGCTCGCCGGCAACTGAGCGAATATTTTGCGGGCACTCGCCGTGTGTTCGAATTGCCGCTGCGTTTACAGGGTACGGTCTTTCAACAACGCGTGTGGCGCGAACTGACGGAAATTCCTTATGGTGAGACTTGGAGCTACGGGCAGCTGGCCAAGCGAATCGGAAATTCCAGCGCCTCGCGTGCGGTGGGGCTTGCCAATGGGCGGAACCCAATTTCCATTTTGGTGCCCTGTCACCGAGTGATCGGCGCCGACGGCTCGCTGACCGGCTACGGCGGGGGGGTGGAGCGCAAACAGTGGCTGCTTGCGCACGAGGGATTGCTCTAGGAGTGCCTTGGCTAATTCGAATCAAACGATAGGTCCTATTTCTATTGGTCCACGCGATGTTCCACGCGCAAGTGCTTTTGTTGTAAACAAATCTTCTTTGCCTAGTCACGCATCCGTAACAACAAACCGCGATCTTGAGGCGACGCACAAGCTCAGGAGTACGGGATATGGTGGAGCGCAACGCCCCCTTGCCGATGCGGATGAGAACGGTCTTCATTTCGGACATTCATCTGGGTTTCAAAGGCTGCAGCGCGGATTTGCTGCTGGATTTCCTACATCACATCGAAATGGATTATCTGTTCCTCGTCGGTGACATCATCGATGTATGGAGCATGCAAAAGAGCATGCATTGGCCCCAATCGCACAACAATGTCCTGCGGACGATTTTGGGCAAGGCTAAACGCGGCACCAAAGTGATTTTTGTGCCCGGCAATCACGACGAAGTGTTTCGCGAGTTTGATGGCGCCGTGTTCGGTAATCTCGAAATCTGCGGTGAGTATATCCACCACGGGGCTGGCGGCCGCCGTATGCTGGTCCTGCACGGCGACGAGTTCGACAGCGTGGTGAAGTGCAGTCCCTGGCTCGCGAAATTGGGCAGCAACATTTACGACATGCTGCTGGCGGCAAACCCGTGGATCAACCGGGTGCGCCGCAAATTCGATTTGCCGCATTGGTCGCTGTCGTCGTACTTGAAAAACAAGGCCAAGACGGCCGTCCAATACATTGGCAGCTTCGAAGACGCCGTCGCCCAAGCGGCGCGCAAGCGCGGTGTCGATACCGTGGTTTGCGGCCATATACATCGCGCGGAAATGCGCGACATCAATGGTATTTTGTACTGCAACGATGGTGATTGGGTCGAGAGCTGTACGTCCTTGGTGGAGGATATGAACGGGCACCTAAGGCTGATCGACTGGCCGAAGCTGCGTGAACACATCGACGTTCCGGCCATTGCGGCATAAGGAGATTAAAGCTGTGAACGACTTAGTAGCCTCATGGAGCCTACCCTGGCACGAGGTGCAGCGAGGCCTCGCCGCCGGGATCGGCGTCGCCGCGCTCGGTTGCCATGTCCCCATCAATGCAGCGCCCATGTTCAGGTCCATGACTCCATCCACCGAGTCATGGCTGGTGCGCGCCCATGCTCGGGCCAAACAGCATTACAGTTCGCGCAAGATAACTGCCGCATAACTGTCTACGAATCGTCATCTTGGGCGGGCAGCATCCACCGTATCGGTAACGCGAGGACCCCGATATGAGCAGTCTCGACATCGATCTGGACGCAAAGATCAACAACCTTGAGCTCGAATGGCGCCTGGCATGCGACGGCAGCATCGCCGCGCGCGCCGAATATCAGAGTTTGGCCGCGCCCCCCGCACGGAGTGTGGAGGCCATTGATATGGCACGCGAACGTTTGGAGCGGGCCGAAGCCAAGAAGGCACGGATCATGGCAAAAATCGAGCGGCTCGAAGACACCATGTGCGGGCAGAGGTAGATCATGGGCGAACACTACCCGGCGGAGGACACTGGCGCGGTTCTGCTCGAGCGGCGCTGGTTTGCGGCGAGACGCGCAGCCTCGGAAATCCAGGCCGAATGCGATGTGCTGGCGCGGGTCCTCTGCATGACGCAGTCGGCGTGGCGCAACGCGCGGGCGCGGCAGGCGCAGCTGGAAGCGCTGCGCGATGCGTTGGGCGATCGGCTATCGGAGATGATCGACGAACGGGAACTGCCGATTCCGCGAAGCGCGGCATATGAACTCAGAAGCGAATCTGTAGCCGCCGGTACACGTCCGCCAGCAGCCACAGCGGCCCGATCATCAGGAACTGGACATCCTTGAAGAACGACGGGCGCTTGCCTTCAATGGCGTGGCCGATGAACTGACCCATCCATGCGACCACGAACAAGAACAGACAAATGCTCCAGAGCGGCACGCCGCTCAAGCGATCGACCCGATCCATGGACCAGAGAAAGGCGAGCAACAACGGTAGGGCGCCGAACGCCAGGCGGATGGACAGTGCCGCGTAGTAGAGGAGCGTCACAGCCGCGGCAATGCTGCCCCAATTCACGGCCGGGTACTCCCCGCGAATACTCTGGGGGAACGGCAGCGACCACAAAAGCCCCAGGACGCACCAAGCAATTACTGGTACGCAGATCCAATGCAGGGCCTTATTAACCTGATGTCGGTGGCTGTCGCCGTAGTCGTCGAGCCATTGAGTGGCCGTGCGCATGATGCCGAACGCTACTCCGATGTGTGGCGATTCGCCCTTACGAAGAGGTCTCGCCGTCCAGTCGCTGGCTGCGTTAGGCCGCCGCCATCAATCCTTTGAGCTTGCTGATCGCGTTCGATTCGACCTGCCGCACTCTCTCGGCGGAAATGCCGTATTCATCCGCGAGTTCATGCAAAGTGGCCTTGTCTTCGGTCATCCAGCGCCGCTTTAGAATACTGCGGCTGCGCTCGTCGAGTTTTTCGAGGGCAGTGCTCAATCGATGGGTAGCGTCCTCTTCCCATTCTTCCCGCTCAACCTCGATGGCGGGGTCGGCATTGCTCGCGGGCAGGTACATGGCCGGCGAGTAAGCCTCTTCCTCGTCGCTCTCGGGCGTGGGATCGAAGGACATATCACGCGCCGACAGACGTTGTTCCATTTCGCGCACGTCGGCCACATCGACGCCCAAATCGCGAGCCACGGCAGCCGTCTCGGCTTCGGACAACCACGCCAAGTTCTTCTTCACCTTGCGCAGGTTGAAGAACAGCTTGCGTTGCGACTTGGTGGTGGCGACCTTCACCAATCGCCAGTTTCGCAGCACATACTCGTGAATTTCGGCGCGGATCCAATGCACCGCAAAGGACACCAAGCGTACTCCTACGGCGGGATCGAAGCGCTTAACCGCCTTCATGAGACCCACGTTACCTTCTTGGACCAGATCCCCCATGGGCAAGCCATAGCCGAGATAACCGCGCGCGATGTGCACCACAAATCGCAGGTGCGAAAGCACCAGCTGCCGGGCGGCATCCAGATCGGCTGCGGATCGAAAGCGCACGGCGAGGGCGACCTCGTCTTCTTTCGATAGAACCGGAATCTGCGACACGCGGTCTATATAGGAGTCGAGGCTCCCAACGGGACCCGCGAACACCAATGAATTCGTTTTAGCGACTAAAGCGGTTGCCATTACCTCAAACCTCCACTCAATCTACGAGTGCAATCATAGCACTCCAGGGGTTCGAGTGCTAATGCTACCGATAGTTCACCTGCGCTAAGACGTTGAAAATGCTGGCTTATGTGGGAGCGATAGCGCGGATATGACGCGATGCAGCAAGCCAGGAACCGAGCCACGCCAACCCGACGCCGATGAGAACGACTAGGCTCCCAGTGACCACATCCACACCCTGCAGCTGAAATTGGCTGCCATACAATTTCGCCAACTCTTCAACGGGGCGAGCCAGCACTGCCGCGGCGCCCGCTACCAGGATCAGTGCCATGATGCCGCCGCCCAACCCATACCAAACACCGCTATAGAGAAAGGGCCGGCGGGCGAAACCGTCGGAGGCGCCCACCAATTTCATGACTTCGATTTCAGTCCGCCGATTCAGAATATCGAGGCGGATGGTGTTTCCGACGATGAGCACGACCCCCACGCCGAGGAGACCGCCGGTCAGTAAGACGATTTTACGCAAAATATCCAACATCGCATGCAGACGTTTTACCCACTCGGTGTCGAGCTGCACGGTATTGACGTCGGCCATGGCCGTGATGGCCAGTTTCAACGCCTCGGTCCCGCCGGGCGTGCTCGCGGCCGATGTCGGCGTGACGATCAAGGTATCAGGCAGTGGATTGTCGCTCAGGGCATCGAGGGCTTTGCCGAAGCCTGAATTTTCGCGGAATTCGGCGAGCGCCTGCTCCGCCGTTACCACGCGCACTGCGGCGACGTCGTCGCGATGCCGCAGCAAGCCGGCCAGTGCCGTCACACGCGCGGCACTTGCTTTGTTGTCCATATAGACCGACAAATCCACGGCATCGCGCCATTCGTTGGTGGCGTTGCGCACGTTTTGCAAAAACAGGTTCAGGAACAAGGGCAAAGCCAGTGCCACGGCAACCACGCCCATGGTCATCGACGTCGCGAACGGTTGATGCACGATGCGACCCAGGGAGCCGACCAGAGTTTGCGCGTGCCGCGAGAGGTAGACTCGTACATTCACGGCAAGGTACCTCGGTTCATCGCGGCGGCGTAGCAGCGTAAATTCCGGCATCGCCCACGCGGCCGTCGCTCAAGGTGATGCGTCGCGCGCCGAAGTGATCGATGAGATGCACGTCATGCGTGGCGATGACCACGGTCACGCCCACATCGTTGAAACGTTTGAACAGTTTCATGATCTCCAGGGCAAGGTCCGGATCCAGATTGCCGGTGGGTTCATCGGCGATGAGCAGCGTGGGTTTGGCGACGACCGCGCGCGCAATTCCCACACGCTGCTGTTCACCGGTGGACAGTTCCAGAGGGCGATTCATTTCCTTGCCGAGCAGCCCCACCTGATCGAGCGCCGCGCGCACGCGTTTGTCGATTTCCCGCTTAGGGACGCCGGCGATGATGAGGGGTAGTGCGACGTTATCGGCTACAGGCCGGTCGTGCAGCAGCTTATGATCCTGGAAAACCACGCCGATGTGGCGCCGAAACTGCGGAATGCGGCGCGCCTTGATGCCGGCGGTGTTTTGATTGTTGATGAACACCTGGCCGCGCGTAGGGCGTTCGATGAGCGCGATCAGTTTTAAAATACTGCTTTTCCCAGCGCCCGAGTGACCGGTCAAGAACGCCAGTTCACCGTCCTCGATTTTGAAGGAGACGCCGGCCAACGCTTCGCGGCCGGTGGCGTAACGCTTGTGCACTTGGTCGAATCGAATCACGCGTCGGCACCGGACTTCAACAGGGCCGACACAAAATCGGCTGCATTGAACACACCGAAGTCTTCAGTCTGCTCGCCTACTCCCACGAACCGAATGGGAATTTTCAATTTTTGTGCGATGGCAAGCACGACGCCGCCCTTGGACGTGCCGTCCAACTTGGTCACGACCAAACCGGTAACACCCAGCCCCTTGTTGAACTCTTCAGCCTGCGCCACCGCGTTTTGGCCGATGGTGCCGTCGAGCACCAACAGCACTTCGTGGGGCGCGGCGGGGTCCAGGCGTGCCAGCACTCGTTTGACCTTCTTGAGTTCATCCATCAAGTGGGTCTGAGTGTGCAGGCGCCCCGCCGTGTCCGCGATCAACACGTCGATGTCGCGCGCGCGCGCGGCCTGCAGGGCGTCGAAGATCACGGCTGCGGGTTCGGCGCCGGATTGCTGCGCGATGAGGGGCACCTTATTGCGCTCCGCCCAGACCTGTAGTTGTTCCCGGGCGGCGGCGCGAAAGGTGTCGCCCGCAGCCAGCATCACGCTATGGCCTTCGGCCAGCATTCGATGCGCCAATTTGCCAATGCTCGTGGTCTTGCCGGCGCCGTTGATCCCCACCACCAAAATCACGAAAGGCCTGATCTTAGGATCGATGGTGAGCGGCCGCTCTACGGGATGCAAGATGCCGAACATAGCGTCGTGCAAGGCCTTGAGCAGGGCATCGACATCATCGAGTTCCTTGCGCGCGACGCGCCTGCGCAAATCCTCGAGAATTCGAGCGGTGGCCTCGGCCCCGACATCGGCAGTGAGCAGCCGTGTCTCGAGCTCTTCGAGAATCTCGGCATCGATTTTGCGCCCGGGAATGAGTTCCGCGAGATCGGTGGTGAGCCAGGCCGGCCCTTGATTCAACTTGGCGCGCAGGCGCTTGAAAAACCCGCGCACCCCGGGTTTATCGGCTTCGTTCATCATGGGGGGTATGATACCGGGAGTGACTACCCCCAAGACGGAAACCCGCGCCTCCGGCGCCCGCAATTCGGTGCGGATCATCTCCGGCACATGGCGTGGTCGCCGCGTTACATTTCCGGATGTCGCGGGACTGCGTCCGACCCCGGACAGGGTGCGCGAAACCTTGTTCAACTGGCTGCAGAACGAGGTCGCCGGCTCTCGATGCTTGGATTTGTTCGCCGGCTCCGGTGCGCTCGGTCTCGAGGCGCTGTCCCGCGGCTCGAAGGAAGTGGTGTTCGTCGAGCAGGCTGTGGCGGCTGCGCGCGGACTGCGGGAGCAACTGACCCGCTTGGGAGCTGAACGCAGCGGGCGGGTGGTCGAAATGGGTGCGTCGCGATTTTTGCGCACGCCCTCGCCGGCGCCCTTCGATATCGTGTTCCTAGACCCGCCCTTTGGGCAGGATTTCCTGACAGAATATGTTCCTATGTTGGACACGGGCAACTGGCTTAAAATCGGCGGGCTGGTATACCTGGAAAACGAAAAAGCCGCGGGGGTCCCGGCGCTCCCGGCTCATTGGGAAATGCTCAAAACGAAGTCTGCGGGCGAGGTGGGGTATCATTTGGCGCGCGTTGGGTCGCGCGAGCCACGAGAGCATGCATAAAAGAACAGCGGTCTACCCCGGTACTTTCGATCCGATCACCAATGGGCATACCGATCTGGTGCGTCGGGCCGCCAGCATTTTCGATCGTTTGGTGGTGGCTATTGCGGCCAACCCCAACAAGGCGCCGATGTTCACGCTCGAACAGCGGGTGGACATGGCTCGCCGCGTACTCGCTGATGTACACAATGTCGAGGTCAAAGGTTACGTAGGTCTGACGGTCGAGTTCGCGCGTCAGAACGGCTTGTCCGTCATCGTGCGCGGGCTGCGCGCCGTCTCCGACTTCGAGTTCGAATTTCAGTTGGCCAATATGAGCCGGCATCTCACCCCGGAAATCGAGTCCGTGTTCATGACACCCCAAGAGCAGTACACGTTTATTTCCTCGACTCTGGTGCGCGAAATAGCGGTGTTGGGCGGCAACGTATCCGAATTCGTCCATCCGATCGTGGAGACGGAACTGAAGAGGCACCGCAAGCTTTGATCGAATCAATATTCATGGCGCGTCACGCACGGCGATGCATCGGTGTTTTCCTATTCATACTGGCCGTCGATTTCGCGGTACCGCCGGCTTTCGCCGATGACACCGCGCGCGCTGCGCGCATCCATTCCCCGCCGTCTGCAGTGCGCCCCGCGGTGGCGCACAGGGCGGCGATTGCGAGTGCCTATCCCCTGGCGAGCCAGGCCGGACAGGAGATTCTCGCGGCGGGCGGCAATGCCTTCGATGCGGCGGTTGCCGTATCGGCGGCGCTCGCGGTGGTCGAACCCAGCAGCTCCGGTCTCGGCGGCGGCGGATTCTATTTATTGCACCGGCAGGCCGACGGTTTCGAAACGATGCTCGACGCGCGCGAAAAAGCGCCGGGCGCCGCTTCGCGCGACATGTATCTGGGTAAAGCCGGCGACGCCATCGAGAATGCGTCCATCGACGGCGCGTTGGCAGCTGCCATTCCGGGTGAGCCGGCAGCCTTCGAGTACCTGGCGCGCAAGTACGGCAAGTTGACCTTGAAGCAAGACTTGCAGCCGGCCATTCGTTTGGCGCGCGACGGCTTTGCGTTGTACGCACGCCTGCAGGGCGGCATTCGCTTCACGCGCGAGCGCATGCTGCGCTCGCCCGACGCCGCCAAGGTGTTTTTGACCGCCGCCGGCGCCGTACCGGAACTCGGCGCCATCATCAAACAACCGGACTTGGCCAACACCCTCGAAGCCATAGCGAAGCAGGGCGCCAAAGGTTTTTATGAAGGCCGGGTGGCGGCGGATCTCGTGGCCGGAGTGCGGGCGGATGGCGGCATCTGGACCCTGAAGGATCTCGCGGCGTACAAGGTCGTGGAGCGCAAGCCGCTGGTCGGCGAATACCATGGTGCACGCATCGTAGCCGCCTCGCCGCCTTCTTCCGGGGGGGTTGCGGTGATCGACGCCTTGAATATTTTGTCCGGATTCGAATTGCAAAAAGTGGATTCCGCCACGCGCAAACATTTGATCATCGAGTCCATGCGGCGCGCTTATCGCGACCGCGCGATTTATTTGGGCGATCCGGACTTCGTCAAGATGCCTTTGGCGCAGCTCGACAGCCAGGACTACGCTGCCGGCCAACGCAGCAGCATCCGCGCGGACAAGGCCATGCCCTCGGACATGCTCCCCGGCATCGAGTCCGAACCCGGCGGCACCCAAACCACGCATTTTTCAGTCCTGGACGTCGACGGCAACCGCGTCGCCGCCACGATATCCGTGAATTTGTTTTTCGGCACGGGATACATACCGCCCAAGACCGGCGTGCTGCTCAACAACACCATGGACGATTTTTCAACCAAGCCGGGCAGACCGAACGAGTTCCGGCTGGTTGGGGCGAAGGCCAATGCGATCGAGCCGAACAAGCGCAGCCTCTCCAGCATGTCGCCGACTTTCGTCGAGACACCGAAGGGATTGATGATTTTGGGCTCGCCCGGAGGCAGCTACATCATCAGCATGGTGCTGCTGGGAACGCTCAATTATCTCGATGGGATGACCGCGGCGGAGGTCGTTGAGTATCCGCGCTACCATCATCAATACCTGCCTGACGTCGTCGACTACGAGCAGGGCGCGCTGACGGACATGGAAATAAAACAGCTGCAGGTCATGGGCCATTCACTCAAGCTGTCTGGCCGCAAGTGGGGCAACATGCAGGTCATCACCTGGGATTTCGCGACTGGAAAAGTGACGGCGGCATCGGATCCGCGCGGCGAAGGCGAGGGATTGGTTTACTAGCTGGCGCGCAAGCCGGCTAACCTTGGCAGGTTGCGCACCAATAAGTGGAGCGCTGACCCTGGACGAATTGCTCGATGGGCGAAGCGCACACGCGACAGGGTGCTCCCTCGCGTTCATAGACAAATAATTTCTGCCGGAAATACCCAGGCGCACCATCGGCGTGGACATAGTCACGCAACGTAGTGCCGCCGATTTTCACGGCTTCATCCAACACCCCTTTGATGCCCTGAGTCAGAGCATCGGCTTGCTTGCGGGTAATGCGGCGGGCTGCGAGGCGCGGGGAGATGCGCGCGCGAAACAGAGCCTCGCTGGCATAAATATTCCCCACTCCGACCACCATTTGCGAATTCATGATGAACTGCTTGATGGCGACGTTGCGTTTGCGGGTTTTGGTTAACAGGTACTTGCCGTCGAACTCCTCACTCAAGGGTTCGGGGGCGAGTTTGGCGAGCAGAGGATGCAGCGCTGGATCGGTTTCGGTCCAATGCAGGCTGCCGAAGCGTCGCGGATCGTGATACCGCAGAATCCAACCGCTATCCAACTGAATGTCCCAATGATCGTGGAGTTGGGCCGGGACGTCGGGTTTAACCAGGCGCAGACTGCCGGACATGCCGAGGTGGACCAAGGCGGTGCCGCTGGCGAAGCGGATCAAGAGGTACTTGGCGCGGCGCTCGACACCGCGGACGGTTTGGCCGTCGATGGCGGCTTCGAATCGGGCGGCAATCGGCCACCGCAGGCGGCGGTCGCGCACGACAACGGCCACGACTCGCCGGCCAATGAGAGCCGGCGATATGCCGCGCCGGGTGGTTTCTACTTCAGGAAGCTCGGGCGTGGGACAGCTCGGGAAAAGCTATCGACGCTACTTGATCTTCGATTCTTTGTAGGGGACGTGTTTGCGCACCACTGGATCGAATTTCTTGGTTTCGAGCTTGTCCGGATGCAGACGCTTGTTCTTGGTGGTCGTGTAGTAGTGACCCGTTCCCGCCGAAGATACCAATTTGATTTTGTCGCGCATGAGTTGCTCCTAAACCTTGACGCCCTTGGAGCGCAGATCGGCAACCACCACATCGACGCCGCGCTTTTCGATGGTGCGCAAGCCGCGAGTGGAAACACGCAAGCTCACGTAACGCTTTTCCGCTTCCGACCAAAAGCGGTGGGTGTGCAAATTCGGCAAAAAACGCCGCCGCTTGCGATTGTTGGCGTGAGAAACCGTGTTACCTGTTTTAGGGCCCTTACCTGTGACCTGACAGACTCGCGACATGGCGTAAACCTTTGAACTTGAACAACGGGACAGCCGCGCTTTATACCAGGGTCAGGGAAGCGGAGCAATATGATGAGGCGATGCGTTCAATACGCCCCAGTAAAATCAAGGGATTACGAAGTCGGCATGTAAATGGACAGTCTTGCGCGATCAGTCGGTTTCCCGGCGTCCATAATGCTTGCGACGATCTTCCCCACCCTGGAAGGTGTAGCGAAGGCCGGTGATCTCAACTCTGCGGCGGCTCAGCCCGCGCCTGTCGGCATGATGCTTATAGGCGCAGGCACAGGAAATTCGCTGCGTGCACCCGTCCAAGGGCAGAACGGGAGCGTCACGCGACAAAAAGCGCGCCGCACGCAAAGATCGCCCTGCTTCGCAACTCTGGTCGGTGCTGACGATAGACACTGCATGCCAAACGCTATTGCGGTGCGAGCCGATGGAGGCGAACTTGGCGGGATCCGCGTGGCGCAACTTCTTCCACATCAGCGAGCACCGCCAGGGCGTGTCGATTTATGGTTATTCACAAATCGAGCATACGGGCGCTCAGTTGCTAGGGTTATCCCTTAAGGGTGGCAAGTGCCGTGGGAAATGTCCTATAAGGCCATCGGCGTCTCGTGCGTTTGCGGCGGTTCCCGTTGGACGTCAACTTAACATATTAAATGAGTCCGCGCTCCGCCAGCGAGACGCTCGCCCCATCGCCGATGATGATGTGATCCAGCAGACGTATATCCACGAGCGCGAGTGCTTCCTTGACTCGTTGAGTGATGAGTTCGTCGGCTTGGCTGGGCTCAGCCACGCCCGATGGATGATTGTGCGCGATGATCACGGCGGCGGAATTTCGTTGCAGGGCGAGCTTGACGATTTCGCGCGGATGAACGCTCGCACCATCAATGGTGCCGCGAAACAACTCCTCGAATTGAATGAGACGATGACGCTTGTCCAAGTAGAGGCAGCAAAAAACCTCGTGCTCCAGGTCACGTAAATTCGAGGTGAGAAAATCCCGGGTCGCTCGCGGGCTGGCCAAAGACGGGCCCGCGCGCAAAGTCTCCGACAGTTGCCGCTTCGCAATCTCGACCGCTGCCTGCAATTCGGCAAACCGGGCGGGTCCAAGTCCGCGTTCCGCGCAGAATCTCTGTCGGTCCGCCGCCAGCAATTTGCGCAGCGAGCGAAAGCTTTGGAGCACGTTACGCGCCAAATCCAGCGCCGAATGCCCCGACGTGCCGGTGCGCAGCAAAATCGCCAGCAACTCCGCGTCCGACAACGCCGCCGCGCCCTTTTGCAGGAGCTTCTCGCGAGGTCGTTCGTCGGCGGGCCAATCCCGAATTGCCATGCGCCTAAGGATGGCGTGCCGGCAATAAACTCTCTAGGCGCATTTCGGCGGCGTGCGGGCAGTTAAGAAATAAAGCCCATCATGCAAATGCGATTCAGCCCGGGCTAACTGTGGCCTGAGCTGCCGAATCCGCCCGTGCCGCGCGGGGTTGCCGAGAAGTCCTCAACCAACTCGAATTCCACCTGCACGACGGGCAGAAACACCATTTGCGCGATGCGATCGCCCGGATTGACGGTGAACGCGGCGGCGCTGCGATTCCATACCGACACCATCAGCGGCCCTTGATAATCCGAGTCGATCAGGCCGACGAGGTTGCCGAGCACGATGCCGTTCTTATGGCCGAGACCAGAGCGCGGCAACAATACGGCCGCCAGCCGCGGATCACCGATGTAAATTGAAATTCCGCTGGAAATCAGCTCGACGCCGCCCGGCGGCAGACATATCGGCGCATCGATGCAGGCGCGCAGATCCATACCGGCCGAGCCGGCGGTAGCGTGCTGCGGTAAGGGAAATTCCCGCCCTATGCGCGGATCCAAGAGCCGCAGCTTCACGGTTCGCGGCATCGCGGCTAGCGCCGCGCGCGTCGCGAGCGCACACGATCACGCGGTAGTGCAGCCGCCGTCCGGCGTTTGCGCGCCCCGCGCCGTGGGCCACCGTTGCCGGGCGGCAGCCGATCGGCAATCAGCGCGATGAGCGAACGCGCGACATCGATTTTCGGGCCGCGTGCGATGTCAACTTTTCCGCCGGGCCAAATGACCCTCAGGGCATTGTCGTCGCAATCGAAGGCGATACCTTCACCGACTTGATTCGCGGCGATCATATCGAGTTTTTTGCGCTTCAGCTTGCTCCGCGCGTTGTCCTCGACGTCATTGGTCTCCGCAGCGAAACCCACGACGAACGGACGTTTGGCCATGTCCGCGACCGACTTGACGATGTCGGGCGCAGGCTCGAGGTCGAGTTTGACGGATAGACCTTGTTTCTTGATTTTTTGCTTCGCGACCGTCACCGGTTGAAAATCGGCCACCGCGGCCGCGGCAATGAATACGTCGGCGTCGGCAATTTGCCGATGTACTGCGGCGTACATATCGCGCGCGCTTTCAACGTTGATGCGTGTCACACCCACCGGCGTCTGCAATTGCACGGGACCCGACACGATGGTCACATGCGCGCCGGCCTCGCGCGCCGCCGCGGCCACCGCAAATCCCATTTTTCCGGAACTGCGGTTGGTCAGATAGCGCACCGGATCGAGACGTTCGCGCGTGGGGCCCGCCGTGATCAAAATATTGAGGCCGGCGAGCAACCCGGCGTTGACCGGCGGCGTCAGCAGGCTTTCGGCAAGCTGCAGCGGTTCCCACATGCGGCCGTCGCCGATTTCACCGCAGGCCTGACTGCCGGAGCCCGGTCCCAAGATGCGAACGCCTCGCGAATTCAGAGTGCCGACATTTGCCTGGGTCGCCTTGTTCGCCCACATGATGCGATTCATCGACGGAGCGATGGCTATGGGAGCTTCGGTCGCCAAACAGAGCGTGGCCAACAAGTCATCGGCTCGACCCCCCGCCAGGCGGGCGATAAAATCGGCACTGGCCGGCGCGATCAATACCATCTGGGCCCAGCGTGCCAGCTCGATGTGCCCCATCGCGGCCTCGGCCGTTGCGTCCCACAAGTCGGTGCGGGTCGGACGTCCAGATACGGCCTGAAAGCTCATGGAAGAGACGAATCGCTGCGCAGCCGCCGTCATCACCACCTGTACGTCGGCCCCCCGCTCTATCAGACGGCGCACCAGATCCGGACTTTTATAGGCGGCAATGCCGCCCGTTACACCCAGTAGAATTCGAGTCTTCGGGGTCAATGGATACCCTTCAATTCTTTGAAGCGATCGATATCGCTTTCGAATTGCTTTTTCATTGTGGCTTCCTCGCTGCGTTTCTCGCGCAGATTGTGTTCTTGTGTGTGAATGTCGAGATCCACGCGCACCAGGTCGTCCGCCAGCTGATCCGGCATGGCAGGGGCACGCGGATCGCTGCTGTAGGGCTGGAAGAGCATGCTGGTGGCGCGCAGCTTCTTGAGTTTTCCGTTCAAGGTTTCGAGAAACGCGGACGTGACCTTGATCTGATCGGATACCAGAGTGAGCCGCTGATCGCGCAGACGTTCGATTTCCTGGACCGAAACATAGGTGTTCAGTAGGTTCCTGTCGCGGTTCTGGCGCTGCTGCAAGTCCAGATTCTTCTGATCGTCGATCGCCAGTTGCTCAGGGGTCTTTTGCGCTTCCAGGCGATCCATTTCCACGCCCTGAGAGTTGATGACATGCTGTTCCTGGCTCGCATACTCCGGTGGAATATGATCGCCGTAATGGGTTTCGCCGTGCCCATCCACCCATTTGTACATCTTGCGGCCGCCGCTCGAATCGGCCCCAAAAGCCGGGGCGGTCAGCAGCAGCACCGCGCAGAGAATCCAATCGACGTTCTTCAAACGCATATCCTCAATAGAAGCGACCGCCATTGTGAGCGGAGCGCCGCGTGTTTTCCAGGGTCCACGCCTCAATCTGCAAGCCCATAACGCTCCCGATAGCTTTGCATGCGCGCGAGGTCGTCCTGCCGTCCCTGAGTCAAGATGTGCTGCATCAAATCGTCCAAATCAAGAACGCACACGACCGGTATGGCGTACCGGTCCCGTACCTCTTGCACGGCCGACAACCGGCTCTCCGGGGCTCGTTCCTGGCGGTCCAGAGCCAGCAATACGCCAGCCGGGCGCGCCCCGGCCGCCAGAATGATCTCGATGGACTCGCGGATGGCGGTCCCCGCCGTGATGACGTCGTCGACGATCAGAACCCGCCCTATTAACGGGCTGCCGACGATGCGGCCGCCTTCACCGTGGTTCTTGGCTTCTTTGCGGTTAAAGGCAAAGGGCAGGTTGCGCCCTTCATATTCGGCAAGAGCCGCCGCCGTGACGGTCACCAAGGGGATGCCCTTGTATGCCGGCCCGAACAACATGTCGAACTCGAGGCCGGACCCGGTGATCGCCGCGGCATAAGCCCGCCCGACCGCGCCGATGGAGGCGCCGGTGTTGAACAAGCCTGCATTGAAAAAGTAGGGGCTTTCGCGTCCCGACTTCAACGTGAAGTGGCCGAAACGCAAGACGCCGAGGCGCACGCACAAGTCGATGAAGGCGGTTTGGTATGCCAAGGTCATGGGGGCTGATATTATCGCGCGCGATGCACATGGTCACGGCACAACATCGATTTAAGCTCAGTTCGAGTCTCGGCGTTTGACCACGGCCGCAAAGCCCACCTTGCGCCAAGCGCTTGGAGACAAACGCATTCTGGCCATCCTTTTCATGAGCTTCGCGTCCGGGCTGCCGTTCAATCTGACGGGGTTCACGACGCAAGCATGGCTGGCCTCCGAGGGCCTCGATATCAAAACCATCGGCATTTTCACGCTGGTCGCAATCCCGTACAACCTCAAATTTTTTTGGGCGCCGCTGCTCGACCGATACCTGCCGCCGGTACTGGGCCGGCGACGCGGATGGATTCTGATCTATCAGATTTGTCTGGCGGTGGCGATCGGCGTCATGGGCTTCTGTTCGCCCAGCCGAGAGCTTTTTGTCCTGGGCGCCATATCGGTGTTGGTCGCCTTTCTCTCGGCCTCGCAGGACATCGTCATCGACGCTTACCGGGTCGATTCCATTCCAGTGGCTGAACGGGGGCTGGCCGCCGCCGTGGCCGCTTTTGGCTACCGCACGGCGGCCATGTTGGCGGGCGCAGCGCTGGTCTTGATCGCCGCTCACTTGGGTACGGAAGCTAAGCCGGCGTGGCGTTTCGCGTTCCTCATCGTCGCGGGCTTGATGGCCGCCACTACCGTCGGCACGCTCTTGGCACCTGAACCTGAAGTACCCGGCAAACCACCCAGGACCATGCTCGATGCGGTTTGGCTGCCACTGCAAGCCCTGGCGCGTCAAAAGGGCGCGTGGGGGTTTTTCCTGCTGGTGGTGCTGTATAAGTTCGGCGATGCCTTTGCATTGAGCCTGTACAGCGCCTTCATGATCAAAGGGGTGGGATTCTCACTCGATGAGCTCAGCATCGCGGGCAAAGTCAACATGACCGTGTCGGCCATGGTTGGCGTGGCGCTCGGCGGCTGGATTTACATGCGGTGGGGTACTTTCAAATCGCTGCTGGTGTTCGGCATCGCCCAAGCCTTGACCAACCTGCTGTATACCTGTCTCGCGCTGGTGGGCAAAAAGGTATGGTTGCTGGCTGTCGCCACGACCGTAGACACCGCCATCGGCGGCATGGGCGCGGCCGCGTTCACGGCTTTTCTGGTGTCCCTATGCAGCGCCGACTACAGCGCGACGCAATACGCGTTGTTGTCGGCGCTCGCGGCGCTGCCACGTACCTATATGGGATCCGTGGCGGGCTTTTTGGTCGACAAGGTGGGCTGGGCGAATTTTTTTATCGTTACCTGCCTGACTGCCGTGCCCGGCGTCATTCTTCTGGTGACTCTGCGAAACCCTATGAAAGAACTCGCCGACCGCGAATCGGCAAGCGGTGCCGCGGCCTGATCTAGCGTCGCATCGATCGGTCGTGAGGCAGGGACCACGCCGTACGCGCGTTGTCCTCGAACTCGCGGTCCAGATCTTCGGCCTCCACGTCCACTGCGCCAGACCAGTCCTCGGGCGCATTGGCGACGTCGATCATTTCGTCCAATAGGTTCTCGTGCCAGGACTCGAATTCCATTTCGGCGACGGTACCGTCGAAGTACTGGATTTCAATGGTCTGATCTTGGTCGTCGATCGCGACCACTTCAAAAAGCTGGTTGGTACCCCCTCGATACCACTGACCTACGATCGGCTTGACAAAGTTCATGGCCGCCTCCGTCTGCTATGCTCAATCCCATTCAACTCCCAAAGAGTCCTGCGCGCAATATGTAATTTTTGCGCGCAGCAACAACCTCCGATGCTCCAACAAATCACTAAGTTTTTTATCGTCTTTTTCGTGGTTGTCGACCCCATTTCCTTGATTCCCCTGTTCGCGGGCCTCACCGAAGGCGCGAGCGCTGGCTACAGGAAGGCAATGGCCAGCAAGGCCGCCGCCATCGCTTTGACCATCTCCGTGTTATTCGCGCTGGTGGGAGCGAGATTTCTGAATATCATGGGCATTTCTCTGAGTTCGTTTCGCATTGCCGGCGGCACGCTGCTTTTCTTGATCGCGCTCGACATGGTATTCGCGCGCGCTTCCGGTACCCGTTCCACCACCTCGGAACGGGAGGAAGCCCAGAAACGCGACGATATCTCGGTGTTTCCGCTCGCCTTTCCGTTCATTGCCGGACCCGGCGCACTCGCCACCATCCTGTTGACTGCCGCCGAACTGGACGCAAAGCCGCTGATATTTGCCGGCTTTCTTTGCGTGGTCACGGTCGTGGTGGTGATTTGCTGGCTGATGATGCTGGCGACGCCACGGATGATGAAAGTGTTCGGCATCACCGGCGCTAACGTGATGAGCCGCCTATCCGGCGTGATTCTGGCTGCGCTCGCCGTGCAATTCATCATCGACGGACTTCGCGGCAGCTTTCTCATAGGCTAGGTCCCACACTCCGTGACCGAGGCGCGCGCCGCGCCTTTCAAAGCGAGTGGGCGATCTGAATTCCGGGCGTTCCACGTAGGTTCCATCAAGGCTCAAGGACTTAAGATCCGCATTCGCGTTGCAGACGGCCAACATTTGTTCCGCGTAGGCTTGCCAGTCCGTGGCGAGACGAACCTGCCCCCCGATTCGCAGCTTCGAGGCCAGCGACGCGACGAATGGCGGATCGATCAAGCGCCGCTTGTGGTGGCGCTTCTTGTGCCAGGGGTCCGGGAAGAACACCAGTATTTCATCCAAGGAGTCATTCGCTATTCCATGCTTCAGCACCTCGACGGCATCGTGACAAATGACGCGCAAGTTGCGCACCCCCCCGTGGTGGGCTCGCAGCAGCAACCGGCCGACCCCCGCGCGGTGCACCTCGATTCCCAGGTAGTCGATGTGAGGATTGTTCTCCGCCAGACTCCCAATCACTTCCCCGACGCCAAAGCCGATCTCCAGGCAGCGCGGCCCTCGGCGCCCGAAAATAGCGTCCAAATCCAGGGCCGCGGCGCCAAAGTTCAGGCCGTAGACTGGCCAGAGTTCAGTCAGTGCGCGCTCCTGCGCCACCGTCGTGCGGCCGGCCCGAATGACGAAGCTGCGAATGTGACGCTGGGTCTGCATGGGCGCAAAGTGTGCCTGATATGATGATCCGATGCGCAAAACCTCGACACGCCCCCAGTGAACCACGCTCCGCCTACGGCGCCATCAGGTCGCTTCGGCGGCTTGACCCTGCTGGTGGCATTGGGGCTGATCTTGTCTGGTTGCGTCGGTTTGCCGAAGCACGTTCACAAGGCCCACAGCGAAGCGCTTGCTGAACCCGAGAAAACTTCGCTGGGCCGCATTGTGGCGGCCGACGAGAGAGGCAAGAACCTATCGGGCATTCGTTTGTTGAGTTCCGGCGAGGAGGCATTGGCCAGTCTCATTGCACTAGCCGATCACGCCGAGCGCACTCTGGACGTTCAGTACTACATCATTCACGAGGATGAATCCGCACGAACGCTGCTGCGTCACGTGCGCATGGCCGCGGATCGAGGCGTGCGGGTACGCGTACTGGTCGATGACCTGAATACTGCCGGTGAGGATCGGCGTTTCATGCACCTGGGCCAACACGCCAACATCGAGGTCAGAGTATTCAATCCCTTTCCCGGCGGAAGATTCGCGACCTGGACGCGTTTCGTCGCCTCGGCGCACGATATTCCGCGCATCAATCACCGCATGCACAATAAATTATTCGTCGCCGACAATGCCCTGGCCATCACCGGGGGACGCAATATCGGCGATCAATATTTTGCGCGGGACCAGCGCAGCAATTTCATCGATTTGGACGTGGTAGCGGCCGGCGCCATCGTGCCGCAGTTATCGGAATCCTTCGATGCATTCTGGAACAGCAAGTACGCTTACCCGATCGCATCGGTCGCCTCGCCGGTCAGCGCCGAACCCGCCTCGCCCACGCCCCCCGTAGACGAGGGAACCGCCGCGAGTGCCGACTGGCTGGAGCGGGAAATCGCCGCCAAAAACATCGACCTCATCTGGGTGCCCGCCACCGTACTCGCGGATGGCCCGGCGAAGATTGCCAGTGAAACCTCCCCGGATGAGGAAGTAACGATCGCCAACGACATTTCGACCTTGATGCGTTCCGCCAAGCAAGAGTTGCTGGTGATTTCCGCGTATTTCGTGCCGGGCAAGCAGGGGGTGGCATTGATACGGGACCTCGTGAACCAAGGCGTTCACGTCCGGGTACTCACCAACTCCTTGGCGTCCACCGATTCGCCGATCGTTCACATCGGCTATGCGCGCTACCGAGCCGAATTGCTCAAGCTCGGTGTCGAGCTGTCCGAAGTACGCCCCAAGCTCGGCCAAAAGCGCGCCCGCTTCCACCCGTTTCGCAGCTCCAATGCCAGCCTGCACGCCAAGGCGTTGGTCATCGACCAAAAGACCGTATTCATCGGATCGATGAACATGGACGCGCGCTCGGCGCGTACCAACAGCGAGTTGGGATTGGTGATCCGCAGTACCGAGATCGCACGACAGGTCACCAATGTGCTGGATGACATCAGCGCCGACGGCAGTTACCGACTGCGGCTTCAGGGCCAGAGCGATAAAATCGAATGGGTGAGCGGCGAGGCGGGTTCTGAGAAGACTTGGACCATTGACCCTGAAACCACGCGTATGCAGCGTCTGTCACTGAAACTGCTGGCGCCGTTCGCGCCCGAGGAGCTGCTGTGACCCACACGCGGTAGGGCCGGCACGAGTCCGCTCACGAGAGTCGCCGCGCAGGGTGCGAATTGCTAGCTTTGGGCGCGCTTTTCGACTTGGTGTCGCCTGATCCCATTCATGATTTCCGCGTGCGCGACGTCGACCCCCGCCCAGCCGATGATTTTAACCCACTTACCGGGTTCGAGATCCTTGTAGTGCTCGAAGAAATGCTGAATTTGCTTGAGTCGAATGTCCGGCACGTCGGCAATCGATTTCCAGTGCTCGAAGAGAGGGCAGATGTCATCAGCGGGCACCGCGAGAAGTTTGGCGTCGCCTCCGGCTTCGTCATCCATTCGCAGCACCCCGACCGCGCGACAGCGCAC
>JALYIW010000131.1 GCA_030775625.1 Pseudomonadota bacterium
CCCCTGCAGTGGCTGGCCGAGTTCGATGCTGTCCTGCGTCTCGAAGTGACTGCGCGAGAGATCGTCGGTCCCGGCGAAGGGGACGAACGCGGCCTGTCCCGCGGTGTAGAGATTGCCGATCGTGGGGCGCAGCGCCGGAGCAAGAGCCCAGTCCGCATCGAGCGCGAGCGCGGAAGCCGGATCATCCCGCACGGGCTTCGCGATGGCGATGTTCGGCCGGGCTTCGTAGTAGAACGGGCTCGAGAAGGGGACGACGACGTTCGCGCAGTCGTAGCCGCCGCGAAGGAACACGAGCAAAAAGCGCGGCCCGGAGGCGGGCGCCGCGAATGCCACACGCCGCGTGGCGAGACTCGCCGCGACAACGCCCCCGGCAATCAAGACTTCACGACGGTTCATGGCGCGACCTCGGATTGCGATAACGGGCTCAACGGTAATTCATTTCGGGTGAAGCGAGCAGCAGCGTATTCCACTCCTGCTGCGATGCAGCCTGGTCGAGCGCGGCAAGGGTTTTCGCCGACAGCCGAGGTTCGAGCTCTTCATAGTAGGTCCGGCTCGAGAGCCGCGGGAAACCGGTGGTGGATTTGGCCCCGCCGTCTTCCGGTTCGAAGAGGCCTGCGTTGCCCGAACCGATGGTGCGTGCGATTTCGAAGCGGCGGCTCATCTGGCCGGAACTCGCCCAGCCGGACTCGGTGAGCGGGTACCCTTCCGGCGTCGGGTGGCCGAAGAGCGGCTCGCCAAGGCCGTTCAGCCAGTTGACCAGCGGATGGGTGTTCTCGACGGCCCGGCCGTCGTAGGCGAGCCGGATCGAGCCGACGATAAAGTGGAATGGATCGCGAAACTTGGTGCCGAGCGATGCTGCGAATTCGGGCGAGCGGATAAGATCGCGCAGCACCGCCGTGATGTCGCCATCGGTGCGATGAAACGTCGCCGCGAGACGTCTGATGAGGGCCTCCGGCGGCTGATCCGCGACGAAATACGTCGCGAGCTTGCGCGACACGAACTGCGCGCACGCGGGCGTGCTGACCAGGCGATCCACGGCTTGTTCGATCTCGGCGAATCCCTGCGCGGTGATGGGTTGGCCCAGAAGAATCTTGGCTCCGAAATCATGGCGCGCCGGATTGAACTCCATCGCTCCATCGCGGCGATAGAAGCCCTGGAGTTCCCGCTTCAGATGCGGCGGCGTGACGCCAGCCAGGCCCACGCCGGTGAGCACACGCGCCAGTTCCTGCACGTCCTTTTGCGTATAGCCGCCGGTGACGCCGAGGATGTGGAGTTCCATGAGTTCGCGCGCATAGTTCTCGTTCACGTGGTCGGCCGCGTTTTGTGCATTGTCGAGATACTCGAGCATGGCAGGGTGGGTGAGGGTCGCGATGACCAAGTCGCGAAAACGCCCGAGCGCATGCGGGCGAATGGCGCGAGCTTCGTAGTCCGCCACCAGCCAACGCAGATTCGCCTTGCCTTGAAAGACGCTGAAGTGATTGAGCCAGAACCAAACCATCTGTTCGCGCAGCTGATCGCGCGAATAGACTGCCTCGAGCAGTAGACGGCGCGAAGCCTCGTAGGCGAGGCGGTTGCCACGCTCGTTAAGGCTCTTGCGCGCGGCTTCCCTGGCGGGTGGATCGGGCAACTCATTAATGCGTTTATTTTCCTCGCGCACCGCCAACAGCTCATGCGCGGCGTCCAGGCGCTCGATCTCGAGCGCCGCGATCTGGGCATCGATGGCCGGCGGCAGCGAATGAGAATCGGGATCGAGTTGCTGGTCCAGAAATCCCGTGCGGCCGAGCCGGCGATAGGTGGCCACACTCTGCGAATCGATGCCGAAGGTGACCCGATCGAGCCACAGCGACCGTGAGTCCACGGTGCGATGCGATCCAGCCGTTGGCGCAGTGGGGTGCGAGCCTCCCGGGGCCGAAGTTGCACAGGCGGCAAGCACTCCACAGACGACGAGGAGCACAGCGCCGCCTACGTAGGGGATGGCAAATCCGTCAGGAACCGCGGAGGAGGCTCGCATTGGACTCCAAAATGCTCTCAAGTATGAGTTCAACGTGGGTGTGTCGGAAGCGTTGACCCCATTAAGCGTTGCCCTATGCCCAGCAATTATCCCGGCTCTTCAGCTTCTTCGGGGAAATCGAGCGAGCCCCTCGGCATCATGATGGTGGGCGAATCATCCTCAGGCAGCGTGCGAACCCTTTTTGTCGCCGATGTCGGCGACTGCGGCTTTGGCGGCGCCCTGAGAATAGGCAGCATACTCGTCGGCGAACGATCCTCGTCCAGCGTGAGCACCATCGCGGTTTCTGAACTCGCGGCGGGTTGAAATGCCTCTTGGCTGCGCAGTCGTTGCAGCGCCAGCTCGGCCTCGAGCGGTTCGCTGAAGTAATACCCCTGCCCAAACTCGCAGCCCATTTCCTGCAGTGCCTTGGCCGCCGCCTCAGTCTCGATGACTTCCGCGATGGCGGTGAGGTTCAGGCTGCCGGCCATTTGCACCATCGCAGCCATCATGCCGGTATTGGCGCGATCGGCGCTGGTGAGGTTCACGAAGGGTCGATCGATCTTCACGAAGTCGAACGGAAAAAGCTGCAGATAGCTCAATGACGAGTACCCGGTCCCAAAATCATCGAGCATTAACTGCACTCCCATAACGCGCAGGCGATCGAGCGTCTCCCGGGCAGCTGCGACATTGCTGATGAGCGCGGCCTCGGTGAGTTCGAACTTCAGCAACGAGGGCGACAGTTGGCTCTCTCGCAGCAGGGACGCGACGAAATCGCTCAGCCCCGGATCTCGCACCGCCGTCGGCGAAAGATTGATGCTGATGAAGAACTTCTCGTTGGCGGGCAAGCGCCGGACCCATTCTCCGGCAAGTTTGACCACCCTGAAAATGATCCAGCGGGTGATCGGCACCATCAGTCCGGCGTCCTCGGCGGTGCGCAGGAACCTTTCAGGCGCCAGCATGTTTTCAATCGGGTGGCGCCAGCGCAAAAGAGCCTCGGCGCCCACCATTTTGTAGGTGCGCAGATCGACGATGGGTTGGAACAGCAGCCGCAATTCGTGTTTTTCCAGCGCGACGTGCAAGTCTGCCTCCAGGCTCACGAGATTGGCTACCTGGCCCGCCATATTGGGCGCGTAGGCAACTATCTTGGCGGTCTCATGACGTTTGGCCACGGTCAATGCGATGTCTGCTTCCCGCACCACTTCCTCGGCGCGCTGTTGACCGGAATCCACACTGGTAATTCCGATATTGGCGGCGACAATGAGCCGATGCCGACGCAGTTCGATGGGCAAGCGCAATTCCTCTTGCAGCAGACCCGCGACATTTAGCGCTGTTTCCGTCGAAGCGGCGTCCAATATCAATAGAGCGAACTGATCGCCGCCCCAACGCGCGAGCACCCCTTCGAATGTTGACATCAACTTCTCGAAGCGACGCGCGGTCTGGACCATGAGTTCATCGCCCGCCGTATGACCCAGCATGTCGTTGATGAGCGTGAATCGGGCGATGTCGACCATGATGACCGCGATGCGCTGGCGGCGTTTGGTACGCACGTCCCGCAGCGCCCGGTCGAGTTGATCCATGAAATAGCGTCTGTTCGGTAAGCCGGTGAATGCGTCGTGGAAACGCGCGTGATCAAAAGTCTCCTGTAGATTCAACCGCTGCTGCATTTCTCCCGCGAGCTGTTGATTCAGGGTACTCAGGCGGCGCCGCGCGGCCGCCAAGGCCGCACGCGAGCGCTGCAATGCGTGATTCAAATCGTGAGTTCCAAAGGCGAACAGCCAGGCGAGAAACACCAGCAGGCCGATTTCCGAGGCAAGCAGGGTGGCTGGGTACCAGCCGGCCCGTGGCCGAATCACCACCTGCAGGTAACTCCCGGGAATGGCGGACGCTGCCGGGAGACGTATCCTCGCGCCGACGGCGTCGGCCAAGAGTTCGGTGCTCGAGCCTAAGAAGCTGCGCGATCGAGCGCTTCGCGGTTCGACTTGAGAGAGCTCGAAGTCGTAGCCCATATCGACCAGCCGGGGGAGGTGACTGTCGGCGATCAACTCGTCCAGATCGGCGAAAGCAATCGACCAACCTTCAGATTGGGGCAGCGGAGCGCGCGCGGCAACGAACCACTGGCTGCCAAGGCGCAGCGGTCCCAATATGGCATAAGAGGGCGCTGCGCGGGCGGACTCCGCCGACTGCCATTCGCTGGCGATGCCGCTGGCCGCGGCAGCCTCCTGCGGCCGCGAACTCAGCACCTTGTCATCGGCAGTCATCCAAAACGTGTTGGCGGCGGAGGGCGGCGACTCGAGAGCCCCGGACGCTTCTGCGCTGGGCGGTGCCTGTGCCGCCTGCTGAGCGGCGAGAGCGGCCAGCTTTTGCAGCGGCGGTTCTATTTTCTTGACGAAAGCCTCCGCCACGATAACCGCTTTTTCGCGAGCTACGGCGGCGTGATGCTGCACGCTGAGGTAGATCAGGCGGGACCCCGCAACCAGCACCAAGGCGAGCACGATCACGGTCGGCAACCACTCGAGGGTCCGTTTCCGGATCGAAATCGTCACCGGGCCGTACCTGCGCGTCCCACCCGGAAAATATAGCTGAGCGTCAGGGTGAAGCGCTTGCTGCCTGACACGTCCTGGTAGTCGGCCACCAATGCGATCTCACTGCGCAAGTGCTGCAATGGCTTGGACATACCCACATAGCCTTCCTTGAGTCTGTGTCCCGCAGCCAAGACGACCGCCTGGTTCGATACGATGCCAACGACAATCGGCGAAACCTGGCCGAACGCCACGCCCGCCAGCAAGTTCACCGTCGCGTTATATTCATCGATTCGTACAGCCGTCAGGCGCGTGCCGAGATTGCCGCGCACCGAGTACGAGTAAGAAGCGGAGGTCAGAAGGTGGGGACTCCATAGATAGGAGAGCGCGGCCTTGGGTAGATTTCCGTGAATGTTATCGACGTTGATCTCCCGATCTTCCAGCTGCGCCGATAATCGATGGAAATAGGTGCCGATCACGCCGGCTGATTCGATTGCATAACGAAAGGAATGCGGACCGTCGTCACCCGTGCCCTCGTGCGCTTCGCCGTAGACACTGTAACGTTGACCATCCGGACCGCGGGTCAGCGAACCATTGATCGAGCCGAAGGTCCAATGCGCGGTGGAGAGGACCTGATGCTCGACGGCAACCCCGGCGAGCGAAGCCGCATCGAAGTTATGCAGCCAGCCGAGCGATGCGCCGGCGCCGCCATTGGTACCCGTGAGTGTGGATCCGTCGGCACTGAGTGCTATCCGATCGTCAGCGGTCGCGCTCTCGGCCATTGCCGTCCACGGCGCGAACAGAGCGGCCGCGATGCTCAAGAGGAGCGTGGGTCGCACCACAAAGGGCGATCTCATCGCAACTGCCTCAGGGTGCCGGTGGCCTGGGTCGAACTCGTACCATACCGATCATCGGCCCCGCCCTTCGCGACGGGCAGAAATGCCAGCGTGAAAATGGATTCAGTCTCGCCCGCCAACAAAATCGCGCAACTCGTGACCTGGTAGATTCGCGGGCCGATTTCGACATGCATTTTGCGCCGCCCCGCCAAGCCGGGTTCCCATATGCGCGGGCCGGCGGCTGCTTGCGGCAGCAACTCCGCCACATCCATGCCGACTTGCGCGCTCCCAAAGAGGCCCGCGGCGAGCTTGTTGAATGTCAGAACGCGACCGCGGGCATCGACCACCAGAGCCGCATATTCGGAGGTATCCAGCGCCGCTCTCAGACAAAAGACCTCCGTTGCATCCTCGATAGTCAGAAGCGCCAAGCGATTTCCCTTGTGCGCGACATGCAGCACTCTTACTTGTGTCAGTCGCAGTTGCTCCGCCACGCGCAGCACGGTCACCGGCGATCCGCCGTCCGAACCAGCGATAAGGTCCTGGACGATCTCGGGATAGGAGAATTTCAGTGCATCGAACAAGTTGCGGCCTTCCAGGGGCACCTCCCCGCCCTTCAAATACAGGACCGCGAATTCACTGGCAACGACCACCCGCATGGTATCCGGATCGATCAACAACGCCGACAAGGGCAGCCGCTCGATCAGGCTGACCCAAAGTTCCTGGCCACGCTCCGCTTCGGCGCGGGTCATGATGCTGTGCGCGTTGAGACGCTCGAATATCGTGCCGATGTACTCCGCCGCCACGGCACATGCAAACAGCGCGACGGTAAATACCTCGAGCAGGACCACGAGATAGCTCGGCGGCGCATAGAACCCTGAGAACGATGGCGCGGCCACCGCGCTTTGGCGGCTGAACAGCCAAGTGCTCCAAGTTTGGTTGCTGAAGAGTCCACTCGCATACCAGCGCAGTTCAGGAGCTTGCGCGAGAGCGGCGATCCCGACCACCAAGACGCTGACCGCCGCTATGAGATACGGGTGCCAGCGTGAAAGGAAAATCGCACCGATGACCGGCAGCGCAAATACCGTCAGAAACATCGGATTTTGCAGCGCTCCGACGTGCTGCCAAATGAAACCGATCAAAACGACGCCGACCACGTCCAGAAGCGTCAAGACGCGCGCATGGAACCGGCCTTGCAGCGGCGTCGGTGAAGCGAGAACGGAAAAAACCACGTAAAGCCCGCCGAGCGCAAGCAGGCCCCAGCTTGCGGCTTCCAAGTCCACTTCAAATCCGCTGGCAATCCATGGCAGTCCGGTGGCGACAAGGATGGCGACGATGGTCAACAACCAAAAGTCGTCCAGCAAATGAATGCGCGGGTTGAGCCAAACTGGCTGTGGTATCAACTGGGTGCTGTCGAGGTTGGGCCGCACTTTATTACCTACCGCGGAGTGGGCTGGGCGGCTACGGCCGCACCCGCGTTGCTCACAGGACTCGTGCCGAAGTTGTTGTTGTCCAGAAACGGCTGCGACCGCACCTTCGGGCCATTCGGCGGTTGAAAATCCTCGACATGGAGCGCGAATGCATGAGCGCGCAACACCTGATTGCGCCGCAAGTTCGGCGAGTCGCCGATAACGTCGATGCCGTTGAACTTCGGTTCGATGATGGTGTTGTCGACTGCCGTGCTGGCGCCATGCGCGTCTCCGAGCACGAAGGCAAGGCCGTAGCCGCAATTGTGCAGGCGATTGGCCTGCACCAGAGTGTTGGAAGATCCGCGCACCATCACGCCGTAGGCCGTAATGCCTTCGAGTTCGTTGTCCTCGATGGTCGCGCCGCGGACGTTTTCGGCGACGATGCCCATCGATACGCCTCCGTTGATGCGATTCGAGCGGATTACCGCGCCCGCGCCCACCAGATGCACTGCTGCCTCATGAGTGTTGATGAAGTCGTTGCGTTCGACCAGCACGGGGATGTTGCCGGCGACGATTCCGGCGCCATCCTCCGTAAATTTATTGTCGTGGACGGCGATGGCCTCATCGTGCGAGTCGGGCGCGCTGCGCACGGCCCAAAGGCCGGCGTCCTTGTCCTCGGTAAAGTCATTGTTCGTGACCGCCGAATTTTGTCCCGATGCGCCGAAGCGCACTCCGAGTCGGTTCTTGCGAAAATGATTGCGCTCGAGGAGGGTATCACTGGCGTTCTCGGCGACCTCCACAGCCACGTCGCAGGAATCGATGGTCGCTGAGGAGAGATGAAAACGCACCGCACGCACCAGGATTGCGGCGGCCGGGCAATGACTTATCGTGATGCCTTCGATCGAGGTGTTGGGGCCGGAGATATCCAATACCGCTCCGGAGTTCAGGGCCTGCGCGTCGATCTGTGCGCCGGATGCCTGCCCTATTATTCTGACGCCGTGTCCGTTGACCAACGCGGGCAGCGTGGTCTCCAGACTGATTTTTGCAACCTCGATCGAAATGGTGGTAGCGCCGGTTGCCCCGGCGACGATGAACAGCGCTTCGCGCAACGTCCCTGGACCTCGATCGCCGGCATTGGTGACATGCACCAGAACGTTCTTCTGCGCGGTGTACTGCGGCTGTGCACGCCGAGTCTGGTACCAATGGCCGAGCGCCACCAAGGCCCCCAGCAACACTAAGACGCCCGTGGCCACTATAGAGCGTCGCTTGATCGCCATGATCAGCTCTCCCCTTTGCTTGCTTCCAGAACGAACACCGCATGCCAGGACCGCTTGACGGCGCGGCGGCCAAACACCGCATCGATCGGTAAGGATAACGCGGTGGCGAGCGCCAGCAGAGCGAGCGACAGCTTGCCGGGCAGCTTGCGGATGTGGGGCAACAGATGCCTCCTGAACGGCGCAGGATCAACGCCGGTCAGCGCTCGCAACTCCAGATTGCAATTGCGAATCAGGTCTAGATATACATCGCGGTGCCGCGCCCTGAAAACGCTCGAATCGCAACGGCTAACCCCGGTCGTTGGCGCGGCTTCGAGTAGAATCATGCGCCCGCCCGGCGCAAGGTGCGCAGCCATGGATGCGAGTGCGGAGTGCAGCGCGGCTGGATTGAGAATGTGCTGCAGGACGGTGACGCCCAGCACCAGATCGAATTTGGCGCCGACGTCGAGCCGGGACAGATCCTGAACTTGGAAGCGGCAGCGGTCGGCGACTCCGTCGGCCGCGGCGCGGCGTTGCGCTTGCGCGATCATGGTCGGGCTGAGGTCAACTCCGGTTACATCGGCGCCGCGCGCGGCCAGCAGCCGGCTCCAACGCCCGACGCCGCATCCGACGTCCAACACGCGCGTGCCGGCGGGGACCTTCAGCCAAGGCGCGAGCGCCAGCCGCTGCTCCAGATGAATGGCGCGATTGTAGAATTCAGGCATTCCATACGCACATACCGCGGCCAGTCCGTCGCGTTCGGATGCAAAGCGTTGCGCTCTATCCTCCCAATACAGGCCCGGGCGATATAGCTCGGGAGCCGGAGTTCCGCGGACTGTCATTCGATCATTCCCATCTTTTCCGAACCGCCTTTGAAGTTCACCGCACTTTCGTAGTGATCCTGATAGATGCGGCGATGAAACAGCTTGAGCGCAAAGAAGTTGCCGAAGCCGACCGACATCGGCACGATGTGCACGATGGCATAGCAAAGGTACAGCGGCACGATGGGCGCCGTATAGGCGCGCTCCGCTTTCGGCACGCTGGTGAAGAGCGCGATCACCCCGAGCGCAAGATAGCTCATGATCGCCGCGGTAAAATATTCCGGATTGATGAGCGTGCTCTGCGGCAGGATATCATCCAGCAGCAACGCATCCAGCCCGCTTGCGAAGCTCAGCAGCAAAAGCACGGCGCTTACCACCTTGACGAGATGCAGCGCCAGCGATAGGCCGCCGACGTAGATCAGGTAGTGGTACATGGCGAAAGGCGAGCGGCGGCTGATCCGCAGCACCTCGGAAAAACGCTCGACGTATACCTTGATGAGACCGTGATACCAGCCCACGCGCTGCGAAAACCAGCGCTGCAAAGAACCGGGCCCCTCGGTGCTCACCACCAGGCGCCCGTCGTAATAAATCCGCTCGCCATGGCTCAACAGAATAATTGCATTCTCGAAATCCTCGGCATAGACCGAGAGCGAATGTTCGTTGAGTGCGCGCACCAATGCGCTGCGCCGATAAAAAGATACGCCCGAGGTGATGCTGAAGTCGGCGAGGCTTTCGCGCCCAACGCGAAACGCCAGCGCGTACTCGAACGCCTGAAAACGAGCCAGGAATCCGTCGGGCTCGATCATGATGCGCGGACAAGCGGCGGCGGCGCCGGACTGCTGGAAATCGCTGACGAAGCGGTCCACATCTATCGTGGAGCCGTCACCCAGCCCCCGAATGCGAATGTCCGGATCGATCACCATGACAGTTTCAATGTGCGTCGGTAAACGCTCTAGCAGGCGGCGCAATGCGGCGGGCTTGCGCCGGTTGACGCCGTCGTCGAAGCAGCGCCATCCCGCCTGACGCAATCGTAGCACCGTGTTGTCCGTCGACCCGTCGCTGATGAGCCATACTCGGTCGCGATAGGGCGCAAATGCCTCCATGAAATCGTCGACTTGTTCCTCGAGATTAAAAACCGAAGCGATGATTGCAAACGGCGTCGCAGGGACGATGAGCCGTGCGTCGAGGGGCAAAAGCGCGGCAAGATTGATCGACACGTTGCCGTTCCGGCTGCTTTGTGAAAAAGGGTCGGCGGTAGCCGTGTGGCGGCGGCGCATGTATAAGCGCAGAGCGAAATCGATTGCGTCCGTATACACGATGAGATTGGCGAATGCGAAGATGAAGATCGAAAAGCCGATGGCGCGCGCATTGACGATCGACAATACGATCCATCCCGCAAGCATCGCGCACACCGCAAGGGGCGCCAGAATCGGCCAGGACCCCAGGCGCTTCATGCAATCGCCGCCGCGAACCGCGCTGCGTCCGCCCGCAGCGTCGGCAGCCGGGCGTACAATTCGCTCCGAACTTCGCTCTCCTCGGCAATATGCTGACCGAGTTCGGCCATGACCGGCAGGGAACTCAGTATCCATAGCAGCGAACGGACTCGCGACGGTAGATGCGCTACCTGCTCCTCGAGCGGCACCAACATCGCCTCGAATGCGCGCTCGATGCGCAGAATCGCGCCGCTGACGATGGGATCTATCGGCAGAATTTTAACCGGCTGTTCCCAAGTGAGTTGCGTACCCGTCACGTGACGTTGGGCGTAGTGCGTATAGGGGACCAGGGCCGGATCGCGGCTAAATGCCGCCCCCGAAAATGGAATGACGTACGGGTACATTCCGATCTCGCATCCCTTGCGCAACCAGTGATAGGCCTCGCGCAATGTCTGCGCGACATCTTCCAGCGCTGCGTGCGGCGAGCTCAAGATAATATCGAGGAACGGCGTTACCCCGCTCGCGAGCGCGGCGGAGAGCATCGGCTCGATGTGGCGATGAATTTGCGCCTTGTTGAATTCTCCCAGCACTCTTTGCGAGAAGCTCTCAATGCCGAAACCCAACACGCGAAACCCCGCGCTGCGCATCGCGGTCAGCCGCTCGACGGACATGGCATCGATCCGATTGGTGCTGATGAACTGCAAATGCCCGGGAATTCGCCCGCTGCGTTTTGCCGCAACGATGCCCTCGCACAACGGCAGAATCCGCCGATCCCGCGTAAAAGTAAAAATGTCGTCTTGAAAGATAATCGTGCGCGCGCGCGGGTGTGCCGCGATTATGCGCTCGATCATGACTAGGCACTCGTCCGCTTCCAAGCGCGCCACAGCCGCTACATTACCCTGAGCCTCGTGCAAAAAATTGGTAGCGGAGCAAAACGTGCACCCCATCGGGCAGTAGTTGAGGGTGATCAGCCGCACCGAGCGAATTTCAGCCAAGTATGCTTCGCGCGACGCCTTGCTCGGCAGCGCACCGATTCGATAGGCCGATTCCAGGCGCTCCCAGTAATCCGCATACGGCATTTTATGGTACGGGGTGCTGTAGATCGCATCGCGCAGCTCGTCCCGGCTCAACGCGCGTTGCGGTATCGGCAGTATGTTGCCGTCGCGAGCCCGCTGCGCGGTGCCCGCAATGCCGTCTAGCGCTTGTTGCGCGCGAAGGCGCGCCACCAGTTCGAGCAGCGGACGTTCCCCTTCACCGAGGATCACCAAGTCAAACGGACCAATCTCAAACATCAACTCCGGCCGAAAGGTGGCCTCCATGCCGCCGGCGACGATCAGCGCTTTTGGCAAAACCCGGCGCACGATATATGCCAGCTCCAAATCGAATCGCAGCGTCATCCCGGTCGTCGAGACGCCGACGACGTCCCACGCGCCGCTGAACAGTTCGCGCTCGAGCGCTCGCTGGGGCGGCTCGCGGCAGCAGTTGGGATCGAAAACCTTGGTCTCGACGCCGGCCGATTCGAGTACCCCGGCGAGCCGCCAAACCCCGAGCGGAGGTGCAAGAAAAGTGTATTCACCGCAATGCGGATCGTAAGGACCAATCAATAAGACTGCGGGTGAGCCTGCATTTTTCACGTAACGAGTATCCCCGAACCGGCTGCCTTGTCTTGCCGTTGTGTGCTGTGCGAAACAAAAAAATTGCGCGCTTCGGCAAGGAAAGTCAACCGATTTGCGCGGCTCGGCAGCTTTGGCCGACACCTCACTTTATCACGCAAATAGTTGTATTTATTACACGTTCGGGACGGCAGGCCTGAGCAAAACGTTATGACAAAATGACGCAGGCAGTTGACCGTCGCCTTCAGGGTCGGACGTGCTTGGCGCGAAAGATCAGGAATCGACTGGCGATGAAATTGAAGCAGGTCCCCGCCAACACGCCGATAAATGCTGCGAGCTGTTTATAGCGCAGAGCTTCCCACAGGTGGATGGTCGTAGAGTAGTTGACGACTGCGCCGACGGAGCACGCCGCCGCGAACCCGAGAAATTGATGCACCATCGATTGGTCACGAGCATAGGAAAAACTGAAGCGTCGGTTGAGCGCGAAGTTCCAAACCATGGAGACGGCAATGGCGGCGGCGACCGCCGGCTGCTCGGCAACTCCGGCGTTCAGCAGTGCCGTGAGGGCGCCGAGGTTGACCGCCAGACCCGAGAGCCCGACGACCAGGAACTGCACAAAGTGGCTCCACGTGCCGTACTTGTAGATATACAACCGCCGCAGGTGTTGAATGAACTTTAGCTGCTCGGCGAATGACAGTTTGCTTTCACCGAAACGTCTGTTGTCAAAATGGATGGGTATGTCGATGGTCCTGCGACAGCGGCATTTAATGATCAATTCCAGAAGTATTTTATAACCCACCGGATCGAATTCGCGCCCCGACAGGACAGTGGCGCGACGTATCGCGAAAAACCCGCTCATCGGATCGCTCAATGTCGTGAGCGGCAGCGCTAGGAGGGTCGCCATGCGGCTGTTCAGCCATCGCCACACACCCCAATCCTCTGCTGTGGATCCGCCCTCGACAAAACGCGAACCCACCGCGACTTCGATTCCCGCGTCGAGCGCCGCCAGCATTTCAGGAATTTTCTCGGGAGGATGGCTCAAATCGGCGTCCATCACCACGAATGTGTCGCGGGTCGACAGCATTAGCCCATCGAGTACCGCGTGGCCCAAACCGCGATTGGTTTTTCGGCTGACCAGCCGCACCCACGGAAGGGCCAGCGATGCGATCAGCTCTTCGCTGCCGTCCCGACTATCATCGTCCATCAGCAACACCTCAAGATCGAGCCCGCTGGACTCGCGCAAACGCTGCAAGCGGGTCACCAGGTGCGGGATGCTCTCAACTTCGTGGTATGTGGGAACCACCACGGTAACCGTCGTCCCGGCCGGTGCTCTGGCGGGGCCGGTCTGCGGCGTATCGGTGGCTATCATGCGTCGGAATAAATCTCCGCGTCATCTGAGCCAGCGGCCGAAGAAGCTGAAAGTACGGTCCCATGCCTGTCGAGACCAGACGGGGTCATACTGCGTGGCAGGGATGCGGCCCGGTCCGACGGCGGTCTCGTTGGCGAAACCATGGTGCGCGAGGTAGCGGTGGAAGTCGAAAGCGATGGCGGCTTCGCGCAGTTTTTCCTGCAGCAGATCGATGGTGGCGATCGGGAAGAACTCATCCTGCGTGGCCCAATGCGCCTGCAGCGGTGCCTGAATCTTGGACGCATCAATGAATTGCAGCGGCGGACAGCCATACCAGACGACGGCGGCATCGATCTCTGGAGCCATGCACAATGCCAGCAGCGTCAGCGCGCCCCCCATGCAAAAACCGGTTACGCCTACCTTGCCGCCGCGGGCCTTAAGAAACCGCACGGCGCCGCGGATATCCTGAGCGGCGGCATCGCCGAAGTTCAGCCCCGTCATCAGATGATGTGCCTCTTCGGCCACGATCGTCGACTTCCCGCGGTACAGGTCAGGCACGAGAGCGATGTAACCCGCGTTCGCCAGACGGTCGGCGACGCCGCGGATTTGATCATTGATCCCCCACCATTCCTGGATGACCACGATGGCCGCGCCACCGGCAGAGTGCTGCGGTTCGGCGAGGTAACCCTGAACAATTTGCCCATCTGGGCGCTGGAAGGTGACTGTCGCGGCCACTAACAGGTTCTCATATTCTCATAGATGCCGACGCGCATGGATCGGCTTCACTGCGGCGCCGGCCGGAAATCCTGATCGGGAAACATCGCCGCGTCGGGGACCTTGATTACGACGGCTGCGTGCTTCAAGGCTTCATGGCAGGCGTTGCAAGCATGCGTCAGCTGACTATACGCCGCGGCGAATTGCGTGCTGTTGCGTGCTTCAATTGCTTGATCCAGGGCGCCGAATGGCGCTTGCGTCATTGCCGTCGCCATCGCCGCCGTGTCCCATGACTGGTATTTGGGAATGGTGCGGGCGGTTCGAGCAAACGCATTGCGCAGTTCACTGAGCTCATAACGGGCGTAAGTCCAATTCTGCCGCTTGCCAGCCAACCCAAGTTTGATGTGACGCGGCTGCACGGCCATCGTCATTAGGTCGCCCATACTCGGATGGTAGTCGGGCAATGCCCCCGCCGCCGGTGTTGCCGCGTTGCTGTCGCCTGAAACCGATTGAGCAAGACCAGTACTGGGCGCGCCCAACACCAGGCACATGGCGCATGCCGGAGCGCATCGTAGTAACCATCTCATCAATAGCGTGCCCATCGTTTAATCTTACGCTAGCACGACTGAGGATGTGTACTCTAAGCCCCGTTAAGTGCAATAGGGTCCGTCGGATGCACAACCCTGCGAATTTGTCGTCCGCGCTGATTGCGCTCTTTCCGGCGGGCGCGGTCGTGGCCGAATTGCAAGTTCCCGGTGACCCGGCATTGCTGTTGCCTGCGGAGCGCGCACATCTTGGGCGATCGGTATCGAAGCGAGTACAGGAGTTCACGGCGGGGCGGTTATGCGCCAGGCGGGCGCTGCAAGAGTTCGGAATAACCGATTTTGCCGTTCGCGTGGCCGCCGACCGGCAACCCATATGGCCCGCGCACATGTGCGGCAGCATCACTCACACTATGGGGTTCTGTGCCGCGGTGGTGGCGCCGCGTAACTCTCTCTTGTCAGTGGGTATCGATAGCGAAATGGTGGGCCAGGTAAAACCTGACATTTGGTCGAGCATCTGTCTGCCGTCGGAACTTGCATGGCTTGGCTCGCTGCGGCCGCCGGATCGAGCGGCAGCCGCCACCCTGATATTCTCAGCCAAGGAAGCGTTCTACAAATGCCAATATCCGCTCATCCGGCGGACCATGGGTTTTCATGAGGTGAATATCGAACCGCGAGAGTGGGGGGCGCGCCTCGGAAGTTTCGGAGTTTGCGAGACTCGCAGCATCGAGCTATCGACGCGTGTGCTGCTTCCGATGGGCGGCTCGTATGTGTTTCACGACGACTATGTAACGACTGGCATTGGCCTGATCGCAACCGATGAAAAGCCTCAATAAGCCTTTTCGTCGCGAAACACTTTAATCACCGTGAGCAAAATGATTTTGACGTCCAACATGGGAGTCCAATGCCGCAGATAGTCGAGATCGTAATTCACCCGAGCTTCCATTTCCTGCAGCTGCGACGTCTCCCCGCGGCAACCGTTGACCTGCGCCAGGCCGGTGATTCCGGGCAGCACCTTGTGGCGTATCATGTAACCCTTGATGAGCTTGCGATACTGCTCATTGTGCGCGATCGCATGCGGACGCGGGCCGACCAGGCTCATGCGTCCCTGGAGAACATTGATGAGTTGCGGCAATTCATCCAGTGATGAGCGTCTGAGCATGGCGCCAATGGGCGTGATGCGGCTATCGACTTTCGATGCCTGACGAATCTGTTCGCCATCCTCGGTCACACGCATCGTTCTGAACTTGTAGACGGCAATCTCCCGCCCATCCAGGCCATAGCGGCGCTGTTGGAAGATCACAGGTCCCGGGGAAGTCGTCTTGACCAAGACTGCGATCAGGAGCAGTAAGGGCAGCAGCAGCAGCAAAATGGTGATGGACAGGATGATATCGGTCAGCCGCTTGGTGACGCCCCGGTATCCATAAAATGGCGTTTCGCACATCGCGACCACTGGAATCCCATGGATCTCCCCGGAGCGTGCTTGGATCAAGTCAAACACGAAGATATCCGGGACATAGTAAATCGAGGCGGTCGTATCGCGTAGATCGTCGAGCAGAGTCATCACGCGCTTCACATGCCGCAGAGGCAGCGCGATGAAAATGACATCGGTGCCGTTTTGCTTCACGTACTGTGCGATGTCGCTCAAGGTGCCGACGAGTTTGGCGTCCGATTCCATGCCAAGGCGGTCGGGGCTTCGGTCGTCAAAGAAGCCAGCCGGTTCGAGGCGCATGGCGGGGCTGATCTTGAGGCGTCGCGCGAGTTCGAGGCTGCTGTCGTTGTAGCCGGCAAAAATGGCGCTGCGATTTTCGAATGCATTCATCAAGAAGCGGTGCATGATTTCTTGCATGGCCAAAGTCACCAAGATCAGCGCAACCGGCGTGACAGCCGCCCATGTCAGAAATATTCGGCGCGGAAACTCGACCAGCAACCTGGTCACATAGCCCACCGCCAGCAACAAAGCCAGCAACAAAAGCCATCTGAATATCACGTCCGCGACCGCCGAGAGACGCGCCGACGTCAATTGCGTGGAAATCTCGCGGGGCGGCTGCACGAGGGCTAGACACAGCACGGCAACGATGACGATGGCTTCTGAAGATTTATCGAAGGTGATGCCGAAAAAAATGATGGTCGCGTAGAGGGAAATGACCGCTACGACCCCTGGCACGACCGCTTGGATGGCGGCCAAGATGGCGATCAAGAAGCTTTGTTTGAATAAGACCTGCGTCATCGTGCATCCGTAGCATCACGCGCAGAGGCGGTAATACCGGTTGCGAGTGGCGTAAATGAGACAAAAGCGAGATACATTATCGGCCAATCTCCTGCTTTGTGCGTGATCAGTCTCCCCAATTTGCCTGCCAATGTTAAATAGGAGCAATGTTATTCTAGAGAACTATGACAAACGTTCCATTACTCGATCTTAAGGCTCAATTTTCGCAAATTCGTGCGGAGGTTATGCCGGTAATCGACCAAGTATGCGCCAGTCAACATTTCATCCTCGGCGAGCACGTACGGGCCTTTGAGAACGAAGCGGCGCGTTATTGTGGAACGACCTCAGGCATCGGCGTCTCTTCCGGCACGGATGCCCTGCTGCTCGCCCTCATGGCCCTCGGGATCGGCCCCGGCGATGAGGTCATCACCAGCCCGTTCACTTTTTTCGCGACAGCCGGAACCATCGCGCGTCTGGGCGCCCGGCCGGTGTTTTGCGACATTGATCCGCGGACCTTCAACTTATCGCCCGCTGCAGTGCAGGCATTCATAGATGAGCATTGCGCCAAGCAGGGCGCTAAATTGATCAATCGCGCTTCCGGCGGTCAGATCAAGGCCTTGCTGCCGGTGCATTTGTACGGCCAATCGGCCGACATGCAGGGCTTGATGGCTATCGCCCGGCGGCATCAATTGAAAGTCGTCGAGGACGCTGCTCAGGGGATTGGAACAGAGGATACGAACGCGGTGCGCGTGGGCTCGATTGGCGATGTGGGGTGCTTTTCATTCTTCCCGAGCAAGAATCTCGGGGCGTTCGGCGATGCAGGCCTGTGCACCACCAGTGATGCGGAACTTGCCGAGAGCATGCGGGTATTGCGGGTTCACGGCGGTAAGCCCAAGTATTTTCATGCGGTGATCGGCGGCAATTTTCGTATCGATGAGTTGCAAGCGGCGGTGTTGCGGGTCAAGTTAAAATATCTGGATGGGTGGACCGCGGGACGGCAACGCAATGCCGGCTATTATTCCCAGGCGTTCGCCGACGCGGGCTTGGAAACTAAAGTGCGCACGCCGGTGGCCTCTGCGGGAGGGCGGCATATATTTAACCAATATATCGTGCGCGCGCAGCGCCGCGACGCGCTGAAGTCCTTTCTCATCGAACGGGGCATCGGCTGTGAAATCTATTACCCCGTCTCGTTACACCAACAAAAGTGCTTCGCGTATTTAGGCTATGCGCCGGGGGATTTTCCCGAATCCGAGCGGGCCGCACAGGAAACGCTTGCTTTGCCCATCTACCCCGAATTGCAACCGGAACAACTGGCCCAGGTGGTCGAGACAGTGGTCGAATTTTACGGCTGAACGATGTTGCAATCGATTTGAGACGGGCGGTTCTCAGCTTTTCTTGAAATCGTCGGGCAGTAACTGGTGGCGCGATAACAATTTATAGAAGTCGGTGCGGTTGCGCTTGGCGAGGCGCGCCGCCTGGCTCACATTGCCGCTGGTGATCTGGAGTATTTGCGATAGATAGTTGCGCGTGAATTCATCGCGCGCCTCATCGAATGACGGCAGACGGGTCGGATTGCCGCCGAGCGATTGCTGTACCAGTTCGGCCGTGATGATGGCGCCATGCGACTGAGCGACGTTCTGGCGCACCACATTATATAGTTGGCGCACATTGCCGGGCCATTCTGCCGTGGCTAAGAGCTCGACAGCTTCGGGTGCGTAAATCTTACGCTGGCCGCACTCCTTGGCGATTTGTTCGAGGAAATGCGCAACCAGCAAGGGGATGTCTTCGCGACGCCGCCCCAATGAGGGCATTTCAATGTGCACGACGTTCAATCGGTAGTACAGGTCTTCGCGGAATTGCCCCCCCACCATCAGTTCATGCAAATCGCGATGCGTTGCGGATATGAGGCGCACATTGGTGGCAACCGGCTCGGCGCCGCCTACGGGCCGAAATTGGTTCTCCTGCAGGACACGGAGTAATTTTACCTGCAGGCGCATCGGCATGTCGCCGACCTCATCGAGCAGCAAAGTGCCGCCGTCCGCCATCTCGAACAAGCCTTTTTGTGAGCGCATAGCTCCTGCAAAGGCGCCTTTTTCGTGTCCGAACAGCTCGGATTCGAGGAGATTTTCCGCCATTGCGCTGCAATTGATGGTGACAAAAGACTTGTTGCGCCGTGGGCTCGCAGCGTGAATGGCGCGCGCCAGCAGTTCCTTGCCGGTCCCGCTCTCGCCGGTCAGCAATACTCTCGCATCGGTGCCTGCCACCATATTGGCATGCGCCAGTTTGTCCTCCATCAATTGATTGCGCGTGATGATGTTCGCGCGCCAGTCTTCGTCCACATGCGCGAACCCGGAGACCTTGAGCGCCCGCTGCACGTGGTCGAGCAGGTCTTGTTTGTCGACCGGTTTGGTCAGAAATCCAAAGGCGCCGCTCTGCGTCGCGTGCACGGCATCGGGAATAGTGCCGTGCGCCGTCAGAATGATGACTCGCAATCCGGGCCAGCGGCTCTGCAGTTCCTTGAGCAAGCCGATGCCATCCATCTGATCCATGCGCAAATCCGTGATCACGAGATCCGGTCGAAAGCGCACGCAGGCCGCAAGCGCAGCCGCCGCGCTTTCGACGGCTTCGACTTCGTAG
>JALYIW010000132.1 GCA_030775625.1 Pseudomonadota bacterium
ACCGGGTTCGATGGATGCGTGGCCGGTTCTTTTGGTGAGCAGGCTCACGTTCCCGGGAGGAGTGACGTGATAAGCTTAATATTGGTAATGCTGAGGCGCTGTGATGGAAATTGATGAAAGCCCGGGAATTGCGGAATACGTTGCTTCGATCAAGCGCCGACGGCGTTTAATGGTTTGGGTGGGTCTGCCGACCATCGCCGCGGCGTTCGTTTTGGCGACCGCGCTCCCCAGGAAATTCATTTCTGCGGCGGAATTCCAATTCGAACAATCGGCAATCGCCGAGGTGGTCGGGACGAACAGCGAGCGCCGCAGCAACGACGACTACGAAGACGAGTATGTGACCAAACTCTCGGATTCGATCGAACGGAGCGACAATCTCGAGAAACTGCGTTCCGATTTGCATCTGGACTCGTCGGTGGTGGAGATTCACGACGCCATTCTGGTCGAAATGCTGACTCAGCGAATTCTTGATCCGCAATCCGGGCGACTGAAGGACGTCAATTCGGGATTCAAGCTCGGTTTCCAAAGCCGGGATCCGGAAACCGCCCTAAAGGTGGCTAAATGGCTTGCGGACGCTGTCTTCAGCGTGAGCCGGCAGTCGCGCCGCGCCAAGTCCGCCCACGCCGCGGAATTTCTCGGGTCGGAGGCCGACCGGTACCGGGTGCAGATCGCACAGCTGGAAACCAAGCTCGCGGACTTCAAATCAAAGCATGTCAACGAACTCCCAGATGCGGCGCGATCCAACATGGACGTGAAGGATCGCACGGAGCGCGATATCGAAGACGTGCAACAGCAGATTCGCGCCCTCGGACAGAACCGCATTTTCCTCGAGGCGCAGATGCAGCAGGCGCGTTCCGCCAACCCCGACGCGGAGAGTGTTCGCACCCTAGAGGAAGAGTACCGCCGCAAGCTCGGAACTTACGACGCAAATCACCCGGACATGATCGCGCTGAAGCGCCAGATCGATGTGGCTCGCCGGACGGGAGGGGGCCGGTCGGAAGCGTCGTTGCCGGCGCAATTGGAAGCTCAGAAGGCGATCCTTGCGCAGACACGTCAACGGTATAGTGAAGACCATCCGGATGTGCGGCGCCTCCAGCGCACCATCGCGGATCTGCAGGCCCGCATCGACGCGGGAGAGAAATCCGATCCTTCGCTGGCGGTGTCCGACCCCGTTGTTGTGCAGTTACAGACGCAATTGCGGAGCGGGGATAACCAGATCGGATCGTTGCAAACCCGTCTGTCGGAATTGCGCGGCAAGATGGCGCACTTGGACAGCAACATCGGATCGAGTCCGCAGGTCGAAAAGGAGTACCAGGACATCACTCGGGATCTGGGATTGGCGCGCGACAAATATGACCAGATGCTCAAGCAGAAGATGGACGCGGAGTTCACCGCAGCGGCGAGTCTTGCTGGGAGCGGCGACGAATTCCGCTTGAACAAGGCGCCGTCCCTGCCGCTCAAGCCGTCAAAGCCGCCTCGATTGGCCATTGAAATCATCGGGATCATTTTGGGCATGATTTTCGCGTTGATCGCGGCGCTCGGTGCTGAGGCGTTGGACCAAACCGTGCGTGGAACTCGTGATATCAAGAGCGTGCTGGGCGTCACACCGGTGGCCATCATCCCGGAAATTCGAAACTCGATTTTCAACAAGCGACGCTTCAGGCACCTGAAGACGTTGGCCGCGAGCATGCTCATTGGCGTCCCGGCTCTTTGGATTTTCATACATCTGGTCGTGCGATAAGGGATTTGCAATGAGCGTCATAGAAACCGCCATCAACAGGCTTCGTTCAAAACCAACCGAAAACTCGCCGTCGCCGCCCCGAAATTCGGCGCCCGTAAAACGAGTCCGAACGCAGTCGCGAGCGGAATCGATTGATCCCTCGAGCGTGCGCCAATTCAAGCGAACGACGACCAACGCGCAAGCGATGGAACGCCATTGTCTGCTGCCGCATGTCGCGGATCAGGCCGCTCTTCGTGCCTACAAGATTATGCGCACCCGAGTTGCGCAGCGGTTGACGGCCAATCAATGGACTTCCCTCGTCGTGACGGGAACGGAGTCGGGGCAGGGAAAGACGCTGACGGCGATCAATCTCGCCGTTGCGCTTTCCCAGGATCCGAGCACCTACGTTTTCCTGGTCGACCTGGATCTGCAACGCCCGCAAATCGGCAATTATATGGGACTGCAGTTCGAGCGTGGGTTGGGCGATTATCTTATCGGTGAGTGCCCGATCGAGGAGATCATTTACAGCCCGGGGATTGAGCGGTTGGCCGTCGTCCCCAACTCACGATCTATAGAGCATTCATCGGATTTTCTGTCCTCGGCGGCGATGTCGACCTTTCACGACACGTTGATGAACGAGAATCCTCAGCGGATCGTCATCTACGACATGCCGCCCCTGCTGCTGTCCGACGACGTGATTACGTTCGCGCCCCGGGTCGATGGGGTTGTGCTGGTCGCGACGGAGGGGTTGACGGTCCGCGGCTCGTTGGAGCGGTCCAAGGAACTGCTGGCCGAAATGAATGTTATTGGCGTGGTGCTCAATCGTTCGGCCGAGCGCAACGACAGTGCCTATTATTGAATCCTGATGCCGGTCCGGCAATGTAAAGTGCGGTTGTTCGATTCCACGCGGCTCTAAATTAACGGTCGGAGTTTCATTGTCCATGCGCAGACTATCAATCGGTGTTTTGCTGATCGCACTCTCGACGTTGATATTGGAACTGACGCTCACCCGCATTTTCGACGTAGTGCTGATTCCAAATCTAGGGTATTTCGTCGTCACCTCAGCCGTATTCGCGTTTGGACTCGCCGGTGTCTACGCTACGCTGCGGCCCATTCCTGTTGAAAGTGACATCACTCATATACTGGTTACCCGCAGCGTCGGATTTGCTTTGGCGACCTTCTTGTTGATTCCGCTAATTATCTATTTGCCGTTGGATTATGCCCAACTCGGTAAGCATCCGTTCAAGACGTTATTTGGGTTCTTGACGCTGTACGCAGCCCTGGTACTGCCGTTCTTCCTGGCAGGCACCGTATTGATCGCGATGTTCTCGAAATACGCGTTGAGCATTCAGCGGCTGTATTTTTGGGACTTGCTCGGAGCCGGCTTGGGTAGCATCGTGGCGATCCCCTTGATGGCCTCAATCTCGCCGAGTGGCCTCATGCTGCTGGCCTCCGCCTGCGGCTTGCTTGCGGCAACCCTGTTCGCTGGAGCCTCGCGTGCACGCTACGGACTTCTGGCGGGTGCGGTGATCGTTGTGCTAGTGCCCCTCATTATGTTGCCACATTACATCGAATTCCCGCCGCAGGTAGACAAGCGTGGGGTCAGGGATATCCTCGATACCAGCCGAAATGAATTCCAACGCTGGGATCCGATTTCCAAAATCAATGTGATCGACGAGACATGGTCCCCGGAAATTTCGGTCCCATGGCACCTTTCCGGCGATCGTAAAGCGATTCAATACGATGGCGGCAATCAGACAAGCTATTTCTATAAGTTCGATGGCAATCTGCCCGGACTGCGTGCGTTGCTCGAGCGCGACAAGAGCCACGTCAACGAGCACTTCTGGCAGCTCGGGGTACTGGCTTCGCACTATTTGAAGCGCGATTCTGGGCAGAATGTAATGATCATCGGTAGTGCCGGCGGCCAGGAGACCAAGGCGGCATTGATGTACGGTGCCGCTCACATCGATGCCGTCGAACTCGTACCCACCGTGGTGGAACTTGCGACCGGCAGATATTCGAGCTACATCGGCGACATCTTCCACAACCCAGCGGTTCACGTCGAAGCTGGCGAGGGCCGCAGCTTTGTACGCCGCAGCCACAAGCTGTATGACATTATCCAAATCTACAGCAACCATACGAACTCAAGCATCGAACAGGGCACGGGAGCCATTAGTCCGGTGTACTTGCAGACCGCCGAGGCTTATGAGGATTATTTTAGTCACCTGACGCCGAATGGTGTTGTGCACGTCAATCATTACGCTTACCCGCGCATGATTACGACTGCGGCACTGGCGTGGAAACAGATGGGACGCACCGATTTCGCACGTCACGTGGTCGTCTATTCGATGCCGTCGCAGCCCACGCTGCCGACAATGTTGATCAAGATGCAGCCGTGGACGGCGGCAGAAATTAACGACTTGAATTCCTTCCTGATTCAGCCGGACGGCAATCCGAATGACCGATTCACCATGGTCGAGAACCCGCTCGATCCCACCAAGAGTTTCTTGTCGGCTGATTTTTATTCCGGCGATTTCCCGGACGAGGTTGCGGACAAGACCCTGGTCTCCACAACGCCGCGGACCGACGACAAGCCCTACTTCTCCATGATGCGCAAGTCTTTTAACCGGCTGACGCCGGGTCAGGCGCATTTCCTTGATGAGGGTTCGGCATGGATCATCAATTCCCATTTCGTTGCTACGAAAGGGGTCCCGATGGACGTCATTCACTTGATTCTCACGGGTCTAGCATCGGTGTTCTTCATCGTGGTTTTCGTCCTTCTTCCGCTGCGCTCGTCGAACATCGGCAAGCAAAAGGACATCGGCGCTGGATCGCTGATTACTTATTTCTCGTGTCTGGGCGCGGGATTCATCACGGTTGAAATCGTCTTCATTCAAAAATTCACCCACTTGATCGGCAGCCCCTTGTACACCTATGCGACAGTGTTATTCACGATGTTAATAGGCGCAGGTATCGGCAGCGCGGCCTCCGAGAAGTTTGGCATCGGAGCGCAACAGCGGTGGATGATTCCATTCATCATGATTCTTTCGCTGGGAGCAGCTCTGATGCTTGCTTATCCGTCCCTTTCGCAGTTGGCCCTGGAATTGCCGATATTCGGGCGAGTCCTGGTTTCCGCCGCGATGATGTTCCCGGTCGGTTTCTTCTTGGGGATGCCGTTCCCGCTAGGGATTCTGGCGATCGCGAACAAACCCCGGGCTGTTGTTGCCTGGGCCTGGGGCATGAATGGCCTGTTTACGGTCGTGGGCGGCTTTCTGAGTATGCTGATTAGCATGGTCTTTGGCTTCAACGTGGCGATCACGTTTGCTCTCGCGCTGTATGCCGTCGCGTTCGCGGTATTCAAGCGGTTGCAGGGCGCCGAAGCTACGGTGACTGCGGCGATGCCGTCCGGAGCCCCGGTGACGTCGGTCTGACGGAACTCGTGCGTTCGGGGATGGCCGCGGTGGCTGTTGCGCCCATGAATCACTGCAACGACGTCGACGGATCGCGAGCGATCGCGGTCACATCGGTGCTGCACCCTCATCCATGACCGAACTTACCAATGAACCCCATCCCGGTGGCACGGCGCCAAAGGCCATCGGCAGCCTTTATATTTTGCTCGTCCTGGCTGCCGCATTCGGGGGCTACTTGTACACCGTGCGCTCGGAGGGCATTTTTTCCTGCCCCGGCGCCGGATATGGCCCTGACCGCTATCTCGCCTACTGCCACGCCAAGCAATATGGAGACTACGATCACGGCGCGTTCTGGTTCTCCCTGGAGCCGGGAATCCGCGACTATGTGGAGCAGGCCGAGGTGCTCTTCCTTGGCAATAGCCGCGTGCAATTCGGCTTCTCCGATGATACAACGCACCAATGGATGGCGGCGGCGCCAGCCTCGTATTTTCTGCTGGGCTTCGCGTATTGGGAAAACTATACTTTCGAACGAGCATTGCTGCAAAAGATCCACCCTCGCGCACGGGTCTACGTCGTTAATTTGGACAGTTTTTTCGACATCCAGGAGACGGAGCCCGCGAAAGCCGTGATGCAAAGCGATGCTCTATTGAATCACTATCGCGTCAAACGCCTTTGGCAGTGGCCTCATGCCGAACTTTGCATGAAATTCAAAGCCCTTTGCGGGGGCAACGAGGCTTTTTTTCGTTCCCTCAAAACCGGCGGCTACGAGCGATACGCGGGGGAGACCGGAAAATTCGCCGTCTCCTATGATCCGCGCAGTGATCCAAAAATGGTCACCGCCTATCTGGATCGGGCGAACGTGTTCTTCGCGACGCTCCCGGTCGAGCGGGATTGCATCTTGCTCACCATCGTGCCCTATGAGAACACGAAATACGGCACGGCGAAAACGCTCGCCGGCGAACTTGGAATGCCCCTGCTCGCGCCCCACATCGACGGACTGACGACGTTTGACCATTCGCATCTGGATGCCGTCAGCGCGGCGCGCTGGTCCAAGGCATTCTTCGAGACGGCTGGACCAGCGATTGAGCAATGTCTGGGGCACGGGCACGGGGCGGCGGGTTGAGGCCATGGCGCATTGGTTGCCACCCATCCCGAATTTCCGCGCCGAAATGCGCGCCGTGCAGGCGATCTCGGATGCTGCGCAACGCCTCGAAAAGCTCGCGGCCTTAAGCCAGCATGCGCTGTCGTATCTAGAAACCATCCGGCTCGATCAGGCTCTCGGCCTTATTCCGGCGGAGGCGGGCGGCGCGTTTGGAAGTCTGCGCCTCGCCCTGCTGTCCTCCGCAACCGTGGATCATCTACTGCCCGGCATTCGCGTGGCCGCCCTGCGCCGCCGGCTTCTCGTCCATGTTCACATCGGGGCCTACGGGCAGTATCGGCAAGAGCTGCTGGATGTCTCGTCCGCATTGCACAGGTTCAAGCCCCAAACAGTGCTGCTCGCCTTGACGGGGCGGCAAGCCATCGCGGGAATACCCATCGGCGCGTCCGCTGAGGACGCGGACATCGCGCTTTTTCGAACGGTCGGCGAACTGAGAAATTTATGGCGGACCGCGCGCGAGCAGCTACACGCGGGAGTCATCCAGCAAACCTTTCTCAACACGGCCGAGCCGATATTCGGCAGCCATGACTCCATGGTCGCCGGCGCGCCCACCAGGTTGATCAAGCGTTTGAATCATCATTTGATCAATGCCGCCGCCGCCGACGGCGCTGCAATCCTCGACATTGCCGGCGCCTCCGAGCGTGACGGGCTCGATGCATGGCACGACGCCGGCCGTTGGCTGCAGGCGAAAATGGAGATTGCCCCCACGGCCGTGACTCGCTACGGCGAGCTGCTCGCGCGCGTGCTTGGCGCACAGCGCGGGCTGTCCAAGAAGTGTCTGGTGCTGGATTTGGACAATACGCTGTGGGGCGGGGTCATCGGCGACGACGGCATTGACGGTATCGTCCTCGGCGAAGGCAGCCCGTCGGGAGAAGCTTACGCGGCGCTGCAGCGCTACGCCAAGCATCTCGCGCAGCGTGGCATCATCCTCGCGGTGTGTTCCAAGAACGACGCGGGGATTGCGGAGGAGGCCTTTGCCAACCATCCGGAGATGGTGTTGAAGCGCAGCGACATCGCCTGCTTTGTCGCCAACTGGGAACCGAAGTCGAACAACCTTCAGCTTATCGCCCGTCAATTGAACATCGGCATCGACGGTCTCGTGTTCGTCGATGATAATCCCGTCGAACGCGCGGGCGTTCGCGAGACCCTGCCGACGGTCGCCGTTCCGGAGCTGCCGACCGATCCTGCGCATTACGTGCGATGCATCGCTGACGCGGGATACTTCGAGGCCGTCGCCTTCACCGCCGACGATCAGAAGCGCGGCGAGCAATACGCGGCCAACGCGACGCGTGAGGCGGTGCTGCAGAGCGCCGGTAGCCTCGAGGACTTCCTCAGGGGCCTGCAGATGAGCACCGTGTTCGGCCGCGCACGCGAGGTCGACATCGCGCGGGTCGCACAATTGATCAACAAGACCAACCAGTTCAACGTAACCACGCGGCGTCACTCGCTCGATCAGGTCACCGCGTTTTGCGGCGATCCGGGCACGCTGGTGCTGCAGTTCAGGCTCATCGACCGATTCGGCGACAACGGTCTTGTCAGCATCATGATCTTGACGCCGCAGGACTGCGCGCCCGCGACCTTGACCATCGACACCTGGGTCATGAGCTGCCGCGTCTTCGGACGAGAGTTGGAATTCGAGGCGATGAACATCGCGGTAGAGACGGCAGCGAAGCTTGGAATAAGCGCGTTCGAAGCCCTCTACATACCCACGGCCAAGAACGAGGTCGTCCGGAACCTATACGCTGATCTCGGATTTGAGGCTTTGAACGAATTGAACGCACCCGACGGCAGCACCAGATGGCGGCTGCAGTTGGATCAATATCAGGCGCGGAACACCCATATCGAGCGGAGACCTCATTAGTATGACCGACCAACAACTGCTGGATCTGTTCTCACAAACCCTGGCGGATCTGTTGGGTGAGGATTCGATCGCTTTGTCGATGACGACGCGGCGCAGCGATGTGCAGAACTGGGATTCCTTTAGCTACATCAACTTCATCGCTGCCATTGAGATGGAATTGGGCATCCGCTTCGGGGTAGCCGACGTCGAATCGTTCGAAAACGTCGGCGAGATCGTGCGGCGCGCTCAAAGCCTGAAGCCGATCTGATCCTTACGAACGATGCTGTTCAACTCCTACGAGTTTCTGTTTCTGTTTCTGCCGATCACGGCCGGCGGGTTCTATTTTCTGGGACGCTCATCGAGAACGCTCGCGATTCGCTGGCTGATTCTCGCGTCCTTGTTTTTTTACGCGTGGTGGCGCCCTTTGAACGTGGCGCTGATCGCCCCTTCGATCCTGATCAACTTCACGCTCGCGCGGCTACTGCAGCGCCTGCTGCGGCAGGAAAGGAGCGTTGCGGCCAGAGCGGTCCTGATCCTGGGCGTCGCGTTTAACGTTGCGTTTTTAGGCTACTTCAAATATGCGAATTTTTTCGTTGGCGCCATCGACGACGCGTTCGGCGCGAAATACGTGCTGGAGCGGATCATCCTGCCGCTGGGAATATCGTTCATCACGTTCCAAAAGATCGCTTTCCTGGTCGATGTGGCCGCAAAACGCGTCGTGTCCTTCACACTCCAGGATTACTGCCTATTCGTTCTGTTCTTCCCGCAGCTTATCGCCGGCCCCATCGTGCATTACCGTGAGGTCATGCCTCAATTCGCGCGTGCGAGCTGCCGCTTCGATCAGGAAAACGTCGCCGTCGGCTCGACCTTGTTTTTCGCGGGATTGTTCAAGAAAGCGGTGCTGGCGGATGGCATTGCGCCCATGGTCACCGCCTTGTACGGCCAAGCGGCGGCCGGACACTCCATTTCGTTGGTGTATGCCTGGATGGCCGCAATCGGCTTCACCCTGCAAATCTATTTTGATTTTTCCGGATATTCGGACATGGCGATCGGCATCGCGCGTTTGTTCGGCGTGCGTCTGCCGCCAAACTTCAATTCACCTTTGCGCGCACGCAGCATCATCGAATTCTGGCTGCGGTGGCATATGACGCTCACGCGCTTTCTGACCGCCTATTTATACAATCCCCTGACGCTGTGGCTCACCCGCAGGCGACTTGCGAAAGGTTTGAAGGGCCTGGGCGGCAAGAATACGACGTTCGGATCGTTCACGACGCTGCTCATGATGCCGACGCTCTTCACGATGTGCATATCCGGTCTTTGGCATGGCGCCGGCTACACGTTCATCTTCTGGGGATTCCTCAACGGCATCTATCTGACCATCAACCACATGTGGATCCTGACGATGAGGACCCGAATGGCGAAGAATGCGGCCTTTCACGCTGTGATGAGCGCGGTCGGACCGGTGCTCACCTTCGTAAGCGTCGTCGTCGGGATGGTGTTTTTCCGCTCCCCCACCATGGCCGTTGCCTGGAACATCGTGCATGGATTGCTCGGTATGAACGGCGCAGCTCTGCCCTCCAACGTCTGGGAGCACCTGGGTTCGCTGGGCGGCGCGTTGCGCCATTTCGGGGCCGCCGTCGCCCCCAAGGATGTGGAATTCTTCCCGCTGTTGGAATGGATGCTGGGACTGCTGCTGCTTGCGTTCGTGGCGCCCAACACGCAACAGGTGCTCGCGCGCTTCGGACCGGCGCTGGGTGTGGAAACGGCGGCACCGTACAAGGGCGGCCCGCGGTTGCATTTGAGTTGGAATGTGTCCTTGGGCTGGGCAGTCGCGGTCGCCGCGCTCGCGGCTGTCGGCGTCGCTCACGTCGGCGGATTCAGCGAATTTCTCTACTGGCAGTTCTGAGCCGGGTCAGCCTTGAAATTTACCCCCGCACACGTCGATGCGTTCCACCGAGCAAGCCAGGATGCCAACCCCCTGCATCGGGATGCGGCCTATGCGCGGCGCAGCCAGTTCGGCAAACCCGTGGTTTACGGGATGGCGGCGGTTATTTACGCGTTGGCACAGTGGTCCGCCGGTCGGCCGTTCAAACTTGCGTCCCTGCGGGCGGACTTCAAAAAACCGCTGTTCGAAGGCGAGCACTACGACTTCCAGGTGAGCCAAGCCCGTGATGGATTTCGATGCCGCTTTGGCCGTGGACCGATCGATTACACCCTCGTCTCCTTTGTGCCATGCGCCGAGGCACCGGCGCCCCCCAGCGCCGCCGCACCTGAACTCCCGGACATCGAGTTCACACCGGTCGGCATCGCGGCGAGCGCCCCTCGTGTCGAGCAGCGGGAGGTTTGCTTCTCCGCCGGCCCCTGCGACGCTTTGCAGGCGGCGTTCGGCATCGGCGTTCGCAGCCTTCCCGGTTCGCAACTGGCGGCGCTTTTGTGGGCCAGCTACTACGTGGGAATGGAGATGCCGGGCCGACAGGCTCTATTCTCTGAACTTCGGATGGAATACGCTGCCGAAGCGCCCGCCGCCACTCATATCCGTTTAAGGCTGGCCGAAGCGGCGTTCGATGAGCGGTTCAATCGCTACACACTGTCGGGCAGCGGCACCGGCATCGAGCGGCTCAGCATCGCGGCCTTCATGCGGCCGGATCCGGTCGATTTCCCGCTGAGCTCGATGCGCAGCTTCTCTGGCATCGTTGCGCCTCTCCAAGGGAGGACGGTTTTCGTTTCCGGGGCCGCGCGCGGATTCGGCGCGGCGTTTGCCCGTCTGTGCGCGCTCGCTGGCGCGCGGCTCGCCCTCAACTATCGAGGCGATGCGGCCGCGGCAAACGCATTGCGCGACGAACTTCGCGACGCCGGCCACGAAGCCGCCGTGTTCGCATGCGATCTCGAGGACGCAGCTTCGGTGCGGCGCATGGGCGCGGAGGTCGCATCGGCATTCGGCGGCTTGGATCTCATCGTCAACAGCGCCGCTCCTGCGATTCGTGAATTGCAGTTTGCCGAGCAAAGCGATGAGGAGCTTCTGGAATTTGTCCGGTTAAACATGGCAATCACGCTGCATACCAGCCGGTATCTGCTGCCGCTGCTGCGCGAGGATGGTCAATTCATACACATATCGACTAAATATCTCGCAACGCCCGCGCGTGGATTCTCGCACTACCTTGCGGCTAAATCGGCCCAGGAGGGCTTCATTCGCGCGCTGGCGGAGGAACATCGCGGCGTGGATTTCGTAATCGCGCGGCTGCCCCGAATTCTCACCGACCAGACCAATCTGCCGTTTTCCTTCGAACCCCCGTCCGATCCGCGCGCCGTGGCGAGAAAACTGCTCGAATCGGCCGGCGAGCGCATCGATTCCAATTTCAGGCGCCTGGATTTGTACTGAAAACCTATCCCCCGCCAACACGGTGCCTGGCGGTATCGTTCAAATGGATTGCCGACAATTCGATTGCGTGACCGGTGGGGCATTCTGCCGGCTCACGAAGGTAAAATTCAGTGTAGCATTCCCGCTTCCACCGCCTTTATTTCGCGCCTTTGTGCAGGAGAATCGATAGGTCATGCGACGTCACCCCCTTGCGGCCAATATCGAGCCTTTTGATTCATTTTGGGAAGCACCGGACGATATAGAAAAAGGCTATCGTAGCTTTTACTTATTCTACAAGGACAATTACGGCAAATGGTTCCCGGCCGACAAGCAGGCCAACATCTTGTGCGTGTCGTGCGGACCCGGCTATGGAGTGAACCTTCTGTCGGATCTCGGGTTTACGAAGGTTCTTGGCATCGATTCTTTCGCCGCCAAAATAGCCTACGCCGAAAAACGTAAGCTCAATTGCCGCACCGCCTATGCGTTCGACTTTCTCGAAGATAGCCCGGATACGGTCTACGACTTGATCTTCGTCGAGCAAGAACTGAATCATCTGACCAAGCCCGAAATTCTGGATTTTCTCGCTCTTTGCAGGCGAAAACTCAAGCCCGGGGGGCGATTGATCTGTTTTGCGTTGAACGGGGCCAATCCGATCACGGGTGCCGAGGCATTGGCGCAGAACTTCGATCACCAAAATACGTTTACGGAGTACACCTTCCATCAAGTGCTCCAGCATACGGGGTTCGGTGAAATCAAAGTGTTCGATCTGAACCTGTACGTGTTTTATTCCAACCCGTTCAACTATGTCGCGATGGCGGCTGCGGCACTGCTCAAGGTCTTTTTTCGGGCCTGCTATATCCTCTACGGCAAGAACAACAAGCTGTTTGGCAAGAAAATAGCGGCGACCGGTATCCGGCCGGCGGCCTAGGCAGACCCGTTGATCGAGCGGCTTCTGAAGTCCGATTCGGTGCGCTCCGCGATTGGCTTCGCGGCGGGCGGCGCCGGTTTTGCGGTCGGCAACATTCTGCTGGCGAAGGTGATGTCGCCCGAGGGCTTCGGCGTGGTGGCGCTGGTCCTGGCATTGAATCAATTTGGATTGGCGTTCGGTCCCTTCGGTCTGGAGGTCGTGGTCAATCGTCACCGTCCGCGTGTGGGGCGCCGACTCGGTTTGTTGGCGCTGACATTCGCCACGGCAACCGGGATCGTCGCGGCGGCGATCGCGTATTTGTATTACGGCCTGTCCCCCGGCATCGTTGCACTATTGCTGCCGATGGTGATGGGGAGCGCAACGGGCCGCGTTTGCTCAGCACTCTTTCAGGGCGAACGTCGATTCAAAGCCGCGATGATTTTATCGCAGGTATCCAACTACGTCCTGTTGTTCCTTGCTTTATTGGCGCTTGGTTTGTCTCTGACTTCCGCGAACTTTGTTTTGATTGTCATGGCCGCCGGTTACGTCATCGCGTCCGCGCTGGGCTGGTTGGCGGCGTATCGAACCCTCAACGAGGGGCGTCAAGAGATCAAGGTCGGTCTGGCTTTGAGCGAAGGGGCGGCGGTGCTCGGGATCGGCGTGGGCGTGGAAATATTGTCGCAGTTCGAACGCTTGGCGATACCGAAAGTTGGATCCGTGCAGATGCTCGGTACTTACGCGGTACTCGCGGCCGTTGTGGGTTCGCCCTTTCGAATGATCAGGATTGCAACCTCATTTAGTCTTTTGCCTCGCCTGCGCGCTGCCACTTCCGCAGTCGAGGCGCGTGCGGTGATAGCGCGCGAGGCGCTCATGGCATTGTCGATGGCGACTGCGTCCGGCGTGGTCGTCATGCTAGTGGCGCCATTGGTGTTCAATACCTTGCTGAAAGGCAAATATGGGATCGATTTCGGCTTGATTGGCGCAACAATTGTCGTGGGGTTGGTGAAGATCTGGGAGAGTTTTTCCACCGCTGTCACGGTTTCCTGTGGCACGCCGCGCTCAATGGCGAGCATCAGCGCGCTGGCATGGGTTTGTCTTGTGATTGCAGCGGGAGCGATGGTCATCGGCGCGCGCTATGGACTGCTGGGCATTCTGTACGGTGTGGGAAGTGCCTGGGCACTGCTCGCCATGGGGGGAAGTTATCTGGCGGTCGTGAGCCTCCGAGCACGGTTCGCCAATTCGTAGCCTGTACGGTGTTTCCACGGCGGGCAATTGAACATAGTCAATGATTGAACGCGCCATCCGTCACATTTTGGCTAGCGCAAGCCGGGCAATGGGGTGCTCTGGGGCGGGGAATTTGGGCTGCATGTGCTATATATTTAACGATCAACGTTGTTTCATTGCAATCACGTCCCGCGTGGCGGAGTAGCGCCGATAATGAATGACCTTTCGATCCGGCGGACTTCGGGAGCCGTGCCGGCCGTGTGGCTGTTCCTATGGCATGCCGCGGCGATTGTCTGCATGGCGCTGCTTCTCCCGGAGCTCAAGTTTCATATTCCGTTTTGGGTGTTGAAGGCGAGCGAGCTCAGCGGAATGGAGATCGTCCTCGGAGCCTATGGCGTTTGTGCGCTGGTGTCCGTGGGCTGCGTCTTCTTGGGAATCCAGATCGGCGTGGTTCGGCTCATCGCGGGTGTTTTGGCATTTTTCAGCCTGGTGTTTTTGTATCTCCTGTTCGTAAAATCCGACGCCACACGATATTCGATGATCGCCGTGTTCTTGGCGGCGCTCAGCCTGATCCCGTTGGCTCCGCGGCTGGGAAGGCTGTTACTGCCGGCGTTCATCGTCCTCGTCGCGATAGCCGCCGCCACCGCGGTATGGAGTGCGAAAAAGGTCGGTAAGTTGCCCGGTACGGTCAATCCTCAATTGCGGTCGACGATCATCCATACCGCATTTTACAACCTGAAGACCGAATTCTACGGGCGCTACATTCCCGAACCGGCTGTCCGCGGCGGCGGACTGTCGCGAATCGACGATCAATTCTTGCTGGCAACCGGCGATGGTTTGCTCTACGTCTTCAATTGGGACCAAAGCGAAAGTCTTCACGTCAGAACACTGCCGTTCCGAATTCCATTGAATGGCGACGAATTTGCGAAGGATACGACGGGCGGGCCGTGGCAGAAACCGAACGATAGCGATGCGCTGAGCCTGGCCGGCGAGGACGCCGGTACCCAGGTAATTGCATGGTGGTTCCGCGTCGCCGGCCTATACGTGCAGCCGCTGGGCGACCATATCCGAATTTTTGCCTCGCACTACTATTGGAAACACGATCAGAGCTGCTGGGTCGAGCGGGTTTCAATGCTTCAAGGCCCGAAAGCACGCTTCCTCGCGGGCGATCAGTCCTTGCAATGGGAAACGCTGTTCGAGACGCAACCCTGTCTTCCGGTCAAAGGTCCGGGGCGGCGCAATGGAACACCGTTCACGGGACATTTTGGCGGCGGACGTATGGCGATGCGCGACGCCGATACGCTGGTACTTGGCGTCGGGGACTTCGGTTTCAACGGCGTGGCTTCGCCGCGTATGGTCTCGCAGGACATGACTGCGAGCTACGGCAAGTCGATCCTGATCCACATCAAGGATCGGCGCTCGGAAATCTTCACCTCAGGGATGCGCAATCCGCAAGGGATGTACATCGATCCGACAGGTAATATCTGGGAAACCGAGCATGGGCCGCAGGGAGGGGATGAGCTCAATCTGCTGAAACAGGGTCTCAATTATGGCTGGCCCATCGTCACGTATGGCAGCGACTATGGCACCTTCGCCTGGCCATTGAATCCCAAGCAGGGGGATCATGAGGGCTTCGAAGCACCGTTTTTTTCCTGGGTGCCTTCGATCGGCGTTTCGAACCTGATCGGCGTGGAAAAGGATCTGTTTTCGGTCTGGAAGAAGGATCTTTTGGTGAGTTCGTTGAATTATCGGCGGTTATTTCGGGTTCGCATTCGCAATGATCGAGTCGTTTATGAGGAGCCCATCGAGATTGGCATGCGGATTCGTGATATTACCGAGGGAAGCAACGGGCGCATCGTCCTCTGGGCGGACGATGACGATGCGATCATTTCGATACGCCCGCTTACTGGTAACAGTGGCGAGGCATCGTTTGCCACAAGCTGCAGCGGCTGCCACAAAGTTGAGAACGGCACTTCGCATCGAATCGGTCCCGATTTGTGGGGCGTCCTCGGGCGAAGACCGGGTTCGGCACCCGGTTTTGTCGATTATTCGGGAGCCATGCGCGCTCAAGGCGGAGTGTGGACTGAGGAGAAACTAGACAAGTTCATCAAGGAGCCACAGGCCGCGGTGCCGGGCACGGCCATGGAATTTGCGGGTGTCGCCGATGCCGCGACACGCGCGAGAATCATCGATTACTTGAAACATTCGAAGTAGCCGGAGTAGTACCTTTTGAGCCGCCGTTACCGCGTTTTGCATGTGATCGACTCATTGGGTCTGGGAGGGGCGCAATCCGTATTAATCAACCTTCTCCGTTACGCTGACCGATCGCTGTTTGAGCTGGAGGTCGCAACCATGTCCGGGCGCGGTGTCTATTGGGATCGAGTGAAAGCGCTCGGTACTCCCGTTCGTTCGCTGTCCTTTTCCCGCACCGTGCCCATCTACGTGCCGTCGATGATTGCCATGTGCCTCAAACGCCGCTACGACATCGTGCATACGCATTTGATCGGGGCCAACGTCATCGCCAAGCCGTTGGCTGCCTTGTGCGGCGTCAAAATCCGGATCAATCACGATCACTGCAACGACAAGGAGTCCGATCCAAGACGCTGGATCCCGGTCGCCGACAGGATATCGAACCACTTGTCGACGCACGTCATAGCGGTGTCGCAGTCAACCCGCGATTATCTGGTGGAGCACGAACGCATGCCGCAAGACCGCGTCACGACGATTCACAACGGGATCGATCTGGAGGTGTTCCATCCGCGCCGCGAGCAACGCACCGCCGCCCGGCAGCGCCTAGGTTTGCCGGCGGATGCCTTCATCGTCGCCGGGATCGGCCGGCTGTCCTATCAGAAGAACTTTTCGCTATTCATCGACATCGCGGCCGCCGTGGTGGCGCAGCGGCCGACCGCGTATTTTGTGATTGCCGGCACGGGACCCGAAGAACTGCTATTGCGCGACCGCGCCGCACGGCTGGGCATCGATCAACGGCTGCGCTTTCTGGGCTACGTCGATGACATGCCTCAACTCTATCCGGCCGTCGATGCCTTGCTGCTGACCTCGCGTTACGAGGGGCTTCCGATCACCATACTCGAAGCGATGGCCACCGGAACCACGATCGTTTCATCGAAGTTGGATGGAGTTGCGGAAATCATTCGCGATGGCGAGCACGGCGCGCTCGTTGCCCCTACGGACATCGATGGTTTCGTACGGCGGCTGTGCGAATTGATCGATCGCCCCGATATCGTTGCGCGGCGATCAGCCGCCGCACTTCACAAAGTTCAAACCGGATTCTCGGCCGAGAGCGTCGCCAAAGCGGTTGAAGACGTTTATTTGAAGTGTTTGGACCGGAGCACGGTGCCGCAGCGTGCGTAACTTTCGCAAGGCGCGCATTGTATCCTTGGCGCTTGGCAATAAGTTCGTTCGATTCTTGATCGTCGGCGGCGTTGCTACTATCATCCAGTATTTGGCGCTTATCGGGATGGTCGAGCGCTGGCATTGGAATGCCGTCGTCGCGTCGAGCCTCGGTTATTTTCTCAGCGCGATCGCGAACTACTTGTTGAATTATTACTTTACGTTCCGCAGCGACAATCAGCATCGCGTCGCCATTGCGCGCTTCGCGGCCGTAGCCGCCGCCGGGTTCATCCTAAACGCACTGCTCATGGAGTTGCTGGCGGAAAAGCTGCATGTCCCATATGTACTTGCGCAGATCCTCGCTACCGGCGGCACCTTGATCTGGAACTATTGGGCCAATTCAAGGTGGTCGTTTGACCGACGGCGCTCGCAGGATAGCGGCGACGCGCATAGGAGGGCGGTTTGAGACTAAGTCTAGTAATCCCGTGTTATAACGAGGAAGAGGCACTTCCGCACACGGCACCGCAGCTGGCGGAGCTCATGCGGGATCTGATCGCGCGCGGGAAAATCGCCGGCGACAGCAATATCTGGTTCGTCGATGATGGCAGTAAAGATGCAACCTGGAAGCTCATCGAAGCGCTCACCCAAGAATCGGAGTTGTTCGTCGGAATCAAGCTGTCGCGCAACCGAGGCCATCAGAACGCGCTTCTCAGTGGATTGCTGAGCGCGGATGGCAATGCGGTCATCTCGATTGACGCCGATTTGCAGGATGATTTGCGTGTCATCGAACAGATGGTCGATGCACATGCCGGAGGTTACGAGATCGTCTACGGCGTGCGCAAGGCGCGAGACACGGACACATGGTTCAAGCGCTGGTCGGCGCTTCGATACTACGGACTGCTTCACGCGCTGGGTGTGGACATCATTCCCAATCATGCCGACTTCCGGCTCATGGGCCGCCGCTCCCTGGAAGCGCTGGGTCAGCACACCGAGGTGAATCTGTTTTTGCGGGGGATTATTCCGCAGCTCGGATATCGCAGCACAAGCGTGTTTTACGACAGGCTTGATCGTGTCGCGGGAAAATCGAAGTATCCCTTGGCCAAGATGGTCAAGCTCGCCCTCGATGGCATCACTTCGTTCAGCCCGGTGCCGTTGCGGTTGATCGCAGGGCTCGGCGGCATCATCTGTCTGTTTAGCCTGGTCATGGCGGTCTGGGCGATCGGGATGCGTCTATTTACCGAGCGTGCCTTGCCGGGTTGGGCCTCGACCACGGTGCCCATATATTTGCTCGGCGGCGTGCAGCTCCTGTGCATCGGCATCTTGGGGGAATATGTCGCCAAGATCTACGGCGAAACCAAGGGTCGGCCGCGTTATTTGATCGAGAAGGTGGAGCGGCGCACGGATGCCCCACCCCCAAATCATTGATTACTGGAATGTAAACATGCGTGATTTTTTCTATCTGGTCCGCACGGCGTCGCTTGCGGGTACGCTGACATTGCTCGCCGTATCCGGTCGCGCAGCCGACGCAGAGCCGGGTGCCTTCGCCGACCGCGTGACTCTCCCGGCAAAGGGAAATGCGCATGCCGTGTTTGCCGACGATCTCAATGGCGACGGACATCTCGATTTGATCGTTGCGGTAGCGGGGGCCAATAGTATCGCTGTGTATGACGGCCACGGCGATGGCACGTTCGCGGCGCCGCGATATTTCCCCGTCGGCGTAAAGCCGAAATTCGTGGCGACCGGCGACTTTAATCACGACATGCACCGCGACATCGTCGTCGCGGAGCAGGACAGCAACTCCATTAGCGTCCTGCTGGGCAATGGCGACGGCACCTTCCGGTCCCGGACGACTTATGCATCTTGCAACGGCGATCATGAACTGGTCGTTGCAGATTTCAATCGGGATGGTAACGACGACGTCGCAGTGGCTTGTCACACTGCGCCGTACTTTACCAGCGTCTTCCTGGGTAACGGCGATGGCACGTTCAAGCCCCGCATTGATCTGTATCCGGGCGCGTCGCCCGGTGCCGTGACCGCCGGCGACTTCAATGGCGACGGTATTCCGGATCTTGCGTTCGCGAACCACGCGGATGATACCGTCGCCGTTATCCTGAACAACGGCGACGGCACGTTCAAACCGCCGCTGATCTTCAAGACTGGTCAATCGCCGCACAGCATTCGCGCGGCGGATTTGAACGGCGATGGAATTCTCGATCTCGTCACGATCAACGATGGCGGAAGATCCGTGACCGTATTTGCCGGCAAAGGCGATGGGCAATTCGAGCGTCGACTCGATCTGCCGGCGGCTTCACTGCCTAAGTCGGTCGCGTTCGCAGACTTCAACGGCGATGGCAAGCCAGACATCGTTATCACCAACACGACCTATCCGAGCTGCTGTACTTACGATGGGAGTCTTGTGAGCGTTTTCATGAACCAGGGAGATTTCCATTTCGCGCCTCGCCGGGACTATTATGCCGGCGGCAATCCATTTTCGCTCTTGGTGCGCGATTTGAACGGTGACGGTAAAGCGGATATCGCCACGGCCAATTGGATTGATGCAACTCGCGGGCAACGCGCCTTCAACTACATCATGCATGAAAGCAAATTGACATCGCGAATGTTGAAATTCGCGTTTCTCGGCCTGGGCGTGTTGGCGGGCGGTTTAATCATCGTGTTGCTCCGGCGTTCGTCTAAGTTGGCGGCACTCGTGTGCTCTGTGCTTGTCGCAGGTGCGATTTGGGGCTTTGCGTGGAGCGGAAGCCGTGTGGGAATGGAAGGCGATTCGCACGTCAGCATCTTGTTTGCGAGGTAGGCGTGTATGCGCAATTCCGGCACCCACGCCACCCTGGATATTTCGACGAGTCGTCCCATTGACTACGCTGCCGCGGCGCTCATCGTCGTGTTCGCGATGTACGTGAGGTACCTGTTTCGAGATTTTATTACCAGCGATTTCAACGAGTTCACGAGCATCTGGTATACGGCGGTCAAGGAGCAAGGATTTGCCGCGGCCGGAACGCCGGTATCGAATTACACGCCACCGTATCTCTATCTTCTCTATTTGACTTCGATTGCTTTTCCTCATCTGCCCGCCGTAATGGCCATAAAGATCCCGTCGATAGCTTTCGATCTGGTCTGTGCCGGGGTGGTCTTCCGGATGGTCCGAATGCGCTATCAGACGGGCCTATTGCCCATGTGGGCGGCTTTGACGGTATTGATGGCGCCCACGGTGATCTGCAACAGCGCCCTGTGGGGCCAGGCGGACAGCATCTATGCGGGATTTCTGTTGGCTTGCATGTTACTGCTGATGCAGGGGCGAGGCGCTCTGGCGATGATCGCGTTCGCGCTCGGCCTGTCGATCAAGTTTCAGAGCATGTTCCTCGCGCCCGCGCTGTGCGTATTCTGGTTGAGAGGCCTAATTCGGTTCCGCCAGTTGCTGCTCGTTCCGGTCGTCTATGCGTTGGTGATGCTGCCGGCGTGGTTCGAAGGCCGGCCGGCTTTGGATCTGGCGACCGTGTACATGACTCAGTCGATTACGTATCACAGCCTGAGCAAGCATGCACCAAACCTATATCTTTGGGTGCCCGACCGGTATTACGAACCGATGGCGATCGCAGGGGTCATGCTAATGGCGATCATTGGCAGCTACTACGTTTGGTATGTCGTGCGTAGCCGGGTACGTTTGGACCCACCGTTGATTCTCAAGCTCTGTTTGCTGTCCGTGCTGATGACGCCGTTCTTCTTGCCGAAGATGCACGATCGGTTCTTCTTCGTCGCTGATGTGACGGCAATCGCATATGCTTTCTATTTCCCGCGCCAGTATCCAGTGGCAATCCTGGTTTCCTTCGCCTCGTTCTTCGCCTACCAACCCTTCTTGTTTCACTATACGCTGGTGCCGCCAGCGGTTCTGCCGATCGTGATGGGCACCGCTCTCGTGCTCGTCGCGACCAGCACGAAAAGAAGTTTGGACCAAGCCCAAGGTGCGGTGGCGTAGAGCCGCCTAGGGTGCCGTGTTGGTCGTATATGCCAGGTCCGGAAGGGCCGGAATGTGACATTCGCCGCGTATTCGAGGCCCCGACATCCGGTAGACTTGCCGTTCTTGAATCGGAAGCAGCTAGACACTCGCTGGGGACTTGACAACATATGTCAGGGGCGATGGTATTCGCGACATCCGGAGCAAGTTTGGCGGGCCCCAAATTGGGGCAACACGGACTAAGGAAGGTGTGGGGCAGCTTCGATGGCAATTAAAATACTCAGCGTATTCGGAACCCGACCGGAGGCCATTAAGATGGCCCCCGTGGTGCTCGAGCTGCAACGGCGTTCATCCGAATTCGCGTCGCTGGTTTGCGTAACTGCTCAGCATCGCGAAATGCTCGACCAGATCATGCGTTCTTTCAATTTGACCGCAGATTTCGACCTCAATGTCATGACCCAGGCGCAGTCGCCCGCCGAAGTGGCCGCGCGGGTATTGGAACTGCTGCCGCGCATAATTCGCACGGTTAAGCCCGATATGGTGCTCGTGCAGGGGGACACCACGACGACCTGCGCCGCCGCGATGGCGGCGTTTCTCGAGCGAATACCGGTAGGGCATGTGGAGGCAGGGCTGCGCACCGGAAATCTTCAGCAGCCGTTCCCGGAGGAAATGAACCGTCGCGTCACCACGGTCGTCAGCACGCTGCACTTTGCGCCGACGCATGATGCGAGCAAGGCGCTGCTTGCCGAGGGTGTGCCGGCGGAGCGAGTCACTTATTCGGGCAACACGGTGATCGACGCATTATTGCGCAGCCTACGCAAAGATTACCACTTCGCCGATCCGAATCTCGCAGCGCTGCCGCGAGACCGCAAAGTGCTTTTGGTCACAATGCACCGGCGCGAGAGCATCGGCGAGCCGATGCGGCACGTGACCGAAGCCGTACTACGAATCCGCAAAGCACACCCTGACTTGGTCATTGTGATCCCGACGCATCGTAATCCCGCGGTTCGCGAAATTGTATTCAATGCGCTTGCCAATAAGACCGGGATTGTGCTCATCGATCCCTTGCCCTATCTTGATTTTCTGCATTTGATGGACCGAAGCTATTTGATACTGACCGACAGCGGTGGAGTGCAGGAAGAGGCGCCGTCGCTCAAGAGGCCGGTATTGGTGATTCGAGAGGTAACCGAACGTCCGGAGGGTGTCGCGTCCGGTGTCGCCAAGGTGGTGGGAACGGATCCGGATAGAATTTATCAGGTGGTGCACCACCTTCTGACGAACGTAAGTGCTTACCAGTCGATGGTCGGTGCCGAGAACCCGTATGGCGACGGTCACGCCGCGGAACGCATCGTCGATGCGATCGTCGCCTGGGATCGTGCGCGCGCGGCTCCGGAACTTGCCGCAATAGCTGAAACTGCGTAGTACACTTTGAACCACGGTCAACCATGCGCATTGTTGTGACGGGCGCCACCGGGTTTATCGGCTGCCAGCTGGCTCAGATTCTCGCTGGGCTCGGCCACGACCTGGTGGCGACAGGGCGTGCGGCGTCTACGGTAGAATCTGCACGCCTCGAACGGCTGCAAAAGACAGGCGTGCGTGTCGAAGTAGGCTCACTGCTTGACCCGGGTTTCGCCGGAACGCTGACCAAAGGCTGCGAAGTCGTCATTCATCTGGCAGCCGCGCAACACGAAGGAAACGTCCCCGATTCGTACTTTCGAGACATCAATGTGAATGGCACGCGGCTCCTGCTCGAGGCCGCTATTGGCGCCGGTGCGAGGCGATTCGTCTACGGCAGCACGATCGGGGTCTATGGCTCGGCGAGCGACCAAGAACTTACGGAACTTAGCGCCGCGCGGCCGCAGAATATCTACGCGGTGACCAAACTCGAAGCCGAGCAAGTGGTGAGCTCTCACTCATCGCAGATTGAAACCTGCATTGGCCGGATATCCGAGACGTATGGTCCGGGCGATTTTCGATTGCTCAAGCTATTTCACGCGATCGATCGTGGCGCGTTCGTCATGCTCGGATCAGGCCAGAATGTTCGGCAGGTCATCTATGTAGATGACCTGGCCGCTGGTTTGTGGCTGGCGGCCGAACATCCCGGCGCTGTCGGCCAGACTTTTGTATTTGCTGGTACCGAGGTTATGACCACCAATTCCATGGTTGCGCAAATTGCCGCAGCCCTGAAGCGCCGGCCGCCACGCGTGCGGATCCCGGTCTGGCCCTTTCGCGCCGCGGCCGCCGTTCTGGAGGGCACACTACGGCCACTCGGGATTCAACCGCCGCTCACCCAGCGGCGACTCGATTTCTTTACCAAATCATTCTTATTTTCAACGGCCAAGTACCGGCAGATTCTTGGGTTTGCGCCGCGCGTGGCCTTTGCGGAGGGGGCCGCGGCGACGGCCGATTGGTACCGTAAGCAGGGCTACCTATGACCTTGGCTAGGGACACCTAAGTCATGTGCGGGATTGCCGGGATCACCGGACTGAGTCAGAGCGAACCCGAAGCGCTGGGCCGCATGCTGAGCGCTCTTTCCCATCGAGGACCCGATGACGAAGGGCGGTATGCCGACGCGATGACGGCCCTCGGGCATCGGCGGCTGTCCATCATCGATCTCGGGACAGGGCACCAACCGCTGCACGACGTTCGAAAATCTCTGTGGCTGGTCGCCAACGGTGAAATTTACAACTACCGCGAGTTGCGCCAGGATCTTGAGGGCCGTGGCCATCAATTCCTGACCCAGAGCGATTGCGAAGTCATTCTTCACCTGTATCGGGAGTACGGCGAAGATTGTTTGGGGCATCTGCGCGGCATGTTCTCATTTGCGCTGTGGGACGCAGAGCGCAAGCGCCTGTTATGTGCGCGAGATCATCTCGGGCAGAAACCATTTTACTATGCTGAGAAGGACGGATATTTCGCTTTTTCTTCTGAAATCAAAGGGCTGCTTGCGTGGGATGCAACGCTGCGACAGATCAATTTGGAGGCGCTCGACCAGTATCTGGCACTGCGCGTAGTCGCATCGCCCCGCAGTATGTTCAAGGGTGTGCACAAGTTGCCACCCGGCCACGCCGTTTCAGTCACACCCGGCGAACGGCCGCGCATTTGGCGCTACTGGAATTTGCGCTACGCGCCGAAGATGCAGGGCTCAGAAGATCAATTGACCGATGCGCTCGAAGCGGAAATGCTGACTGCCTTACGCCTTCACCTCGCCAGCGACGTGCCGGTGGGGGCCTTTCTCAGCGGCGGCCTGGACTCAAGTCTCATCGTCGCCATGTTGGCCCGGCATTGCGTATCGAAAGGATTTCCCACCTTTACACTCAGCGTCCCGCTCGCACGGTATGACGAAGCTCCTTACGCGCGTCAGGTCGCCGAGCAATACGGTACCGATCACCACGAGGGAACGCTGGTACCGAATCTGGCGGAGTCGCTGCCGAATCTGGTCTTTTATTTGGATGAACCGTCGGACCCGCTAGCTCTTTGTACCTATGAGCTCGCGGAATTCACGCGCCGAACGGTCAAGGTAGTCATCGGCGGTGACGGCGGCGATGAACTTTTCGGTGGCTACGATCGTTACTACGGCTACGGATTCGCGGGACGCTACGCAAAAGTACCGGCCCTGTTGCGCCGGCACTTGATCGGGCCGCTGCTAAAATCGGTGCCGACCGGCGGTTGGTACAAGAGCCGCGGACATCAGCTTCGTTGGCTGCATCAAATGTCGTTTCTTTCGGGTGGCGCCCGCTATTCCGGAAGCCTTTCGTATTTCTATTTCGATGCACAGTCGCGGCGCGGACTGTTGACCGAAAAGGCACTTGATGCGTTGGGCGATTTTGATGCCGAGGCTTGTATTCGGGAACCCTTCGAGAGTATCCCCGGAACTAATCTTGATCGCATGCTTTACGCGGATTCCGAAGTTCGTTTGGCGGATCATCCGGTAATGATCACTGATCGGATGACGATGGCCTTTGGCCTCGAGGCGCGTAGTCCTTTCATGGATCATCGTTTGGCGGAATTCGCGGCGCGCCTGCCCGACGACATGAAAGTTCGCGGTAAGTCGTTGCGCTATTTGCAACGGCGGCTCGCGGCCAGGTATTTGCCGCAGTCGCTGCTGGATCGCCCCAAGCAGGGCTTTGCATCTGCAATGCCGTATCTCCTGCAGAATGAGTATCGGCGCCTGTACTCTGCCGTGCTCCCTCATTCTCGTTTGGTTGACGATGGCATCTTGCGTGCGGAACCCATGAACACCCTCGTGAACGAGCATCTGTCGGGTCAAGTTGACCACGGAAATCGACTGTGGCTGCTGCTGAACGCAGAAGTCTGGTATCGGATGCACATCAAAAACGTCTCTCGAGAACAATTGCAGGCGGATCTGAGAGGCTAGCGAAGCGCTGTCCGCAGATGATACAGAAGTGCGCAAAGCACGACGTGTGGCGACCAACATGCGCGCCAGTTTAGGCGGCTTCACCCGCTGGACCTCTACCGGCGCGCGCGTGCCGCAGCTTGTTCACGAACTGCTTGCCGAGTTCAATCGACGGCGTTTCGACATACCGGTACAGCAAATAAGACGCCGGCACCACGACGGACCAGGAGGTGAGACAACAAGCCAACATGAACAAAGGGTGAGCCGGTGCGGCCGGCAGCACGTGGCGCACCAATCGAGGCCAGGCTTCGACGATGGGATGATGAATCAGGTAGATGCTGTAGCTGCAGCGGCCGACGAGCTTCAGATGGGATTGAACGAGTCCGCCGAGAATCCCGCGCTTCTTGGCGGCCAGAGTCCCTTCGGCAGACATGCGTCGTGAGATCACGGCCGCGGTGGCGAGCGCCGCTAACGTGAATGAGAAATCCTTCAATGGCTTGAAAAAATCCGAGATGATCAGTGCCCCCGCCCACGCATATGCGGACGTCCGGCCAAAGGGCAATGACTCACCCTTGAGGTGAGCGTCGGCCAGCGCGGCGCCTGCGCACCAGCTGAACAGATAATAAAACGGCGACATTTGCACCAGGGCCGGAATTGGATTGTTGGTTGCAAAGGTGTAAGCCTCGCCGAGCGCGCGCAGGCCGAATTCGATGACCGCGGTCCACAGCAAGACCTTCTGCCAGCCGGACCGCTGCGCGGCTGCTGAGAGCAACGGATACAGCAGATAGAGTTGGAATTCCACCGCAACGCTCCACCAGGCGACGACGATGCCGTGTTCGGTGCGGGCATTTAAATTGTGCACGAGAAAGAAGTGACTGAAGAACTGCCATAATCCCCAGCGCGTGTGCAGGTCAAGGCGCGTGTACGGGAACACGAGCGCGAAGAAGAGCAGTGTGACGAGGAAAGGCGGATAGATGCGAAACCAACGGCGCGCGTAAAAATCCGTGAGCCGCAGCGGCTGTATCTTGGCCGAGCTCAAATGTATGCAAAAGCCGCTGATGACGAAGAATATCGGGACCCCGGTCCAACCCAAGGTGATCGGATACAGCGGGAAAAACTCGCCCGGCGCATGCATGCTGCGAACCCAGCCGTTCCAGTCGAGTTCGTCGCGGCCAAACGCCTGATAAAGGCTGTGATACAGGAATACCGCGATGATGGCGATCCCGCGCGCCGAGTCCAGGAGTGCGAGGTTGCTGCGGGGCCTCGAAGCGGCCGCATCGGGCTTGCCAGTCTGCAATGGTTTCACCAAATTACGCTCCCGGCGCAACGCGTGAACGGAGACGCGCGGCTGCGGCCCATTCAGCCCAGCTGTCCCTTGCGCGCATATTCGGTCTTGCCGGCAAAGGAATCGATGCCCAACACGTTGCGGAACCTCAACGAATTAAGCAGCAGAACGCCGTAATCCGGATCGCAGGAAACGCCGAGAATATTGGCGTTCTTGTCCGACGGTAAGTACTGCGCGTAATTGTCCTTGTACAAATGATGGAAACTTCCATATCCCTTACTGATGTCTTCGGGCGCTTCCCAAAACGGATCAAACAGCTCAATTTTGCCGCGGAATTCGCGTCGTCGCTGCGTCAAGCTGAATTCCTCGATTGCACGTCAAGCGGCGTCATTTTCTTGATGTACATTCTGTACCAAATCCCGGTAACAGTAACATAAGCGCTGACCGGGGTCGGCTCGCATGGCGGGGTGCTCGGAAACCACCCCCATGGGCTCGGCGCAAAAGGCCGTCTTTGGCGAGTTCCGATGTCGGAAGTACCGTTGAATAGAGGCGGCGGCATTAGTCACGCACCTTCATGCGATCGTGCAGGCGGGCGGCAAATCCCCCGGATGCAGGTATCGGCTTGAAAGCCGACCAGCGCCGCCGTGGCGCCATCGGTGAACAAGTATTGTCGCGATGGCGCATCGGAATACGAGTAGGTAAGAATTCCCCCATATCGGGGGCTGCCTCCAGAAGCGATTGCAAGAACCTGTTCCGGGTGTTCGAGAATCTACGAAGTTCAGGACGTAATAGTCTTACCCACGACCAGTGAAAACGGACTCTCGACATTTGCACTGTTAAAGGAGACCAAAGAGAAATACCACGTTGCCGGCGAAAGATTGCTAATGACGTAGCTTGCAATGCCGGGGTTGGTGATCTTCACCGAGTGAGTCAAAGAGGATGCGTCAGTCCCGTAGTAAATTCTGTAACCGGCGAGATTGGTGAGCGGGGTTCCGTTGGTATTCGTGGTCGGCGGAAGCCAAGAGAGCGTCAACGACCCGGCCGAATATTGCGTTACATTGATGCTAAAGGTCGGCAGCGTGGCGACCGCAACACCATCACTGACGCTAATGACGATGCCCTGGTAGGTGCCGACGTTGGCGCTCTGGGGAGTGCCAGTCAGCTCGCCAGTCGACGTGTTAAAGGTGGCCCAAGACGGCTTGTTTTGAATCTCAAATGTCACTGTATCGCTATTCGCGTTGGAGGCGGTCGGCAAAAATGTATAAGCCGCATTTTCGTTCAATGCGGTGACGGGGTTACCTGAGATCGTAAGTGTCGCCTTTGTGATTGTAGGGGTACCGGTTACTGATGTGGTGCCGGTCGCCGCTGGATTGGTGTTTGTCGACGTGGTCTGACTGGTGCCTGAACAGCCCGTCCCGATAAGCAATGCTGCAATCAAAGAAACCCCATTTCGCATTTCAACGCCCCGTAAGTTAATTGAACATTCGTGAAGGACGGCAAATCCATGGTCGGGGATGCGACAAGCGTTTGGGAGTCACAACGATCGAGCTATGAATGACCTGTCGCTGGCAACCCGGGTATGCCCTTAACACGGTGCGAGTTAATGACAGGGGAAATATATCTGCAATTGTCTTAATTCACCGACAGCGGGGTGTGCCGCCCAGGAGTAGCCTCGGCATTTCAAGGGAGCTGTTCGAGCACCTGCTGATGGGTGACGAAGCGCGAGGCGCGCTCAACGTGGAGGATCACCCAGATGGAGCAACCGCGAAAATATCGAGGCAGTTCTTTATTGATCGATCCAACCGAGAAATTTTGTCTTATCGCCGATAACAAGGGATTGTGCCGGCGCGGCGGCGAACGGTATCTCGCTTGAGTTAACTCGCACAGCCCCCATGCGCCTCGTGGTGTGCGGTGGGATGGTGTCGCCGCTCATCGATGCCACACCGGCTATTTTGGGTAAAACCGAGTCATTAACCCGATTGTCCTGCGCACGGGCCGGATTGGGGCGCGTAGCTCGTTCATTTTCTTGACGAATTGGCGCCCGTCAGGTAACGTCTCGCGCCTCCATGTGGGGCCATAGCTCAGCTGGGAGAGCGCTTCCATGGCATGGAAGAGGTCGTCGGTTCGATCCCGTCTGGCTCCACCATTTTCGCGTTCGAGTCGGTGATGAAGGTACTGCGTCCCCATCGTCTAGAGGCCTAGGACACCACCCTTTCACGGTGAGAACCGGGGTTCGAATCCCCGTGGGGACGCCATTAAATTCAGGTCTGTACCGGAGACATCCTTTACAGACTATACCGAACACATCGTTATCACTTTTGCGGTGAAGGGGTTGGGACCTGGTTCGACCCGTCCCTCCACTTCGTCAAAGTAACCTAAGTCAAAATCCAGGAAACTGACAAGCCAGATTTTCTCATCGACCTCGCGGATGCCGACAAGTTGGCCGGAGAAGACTTGGCTTAAGTTGATTTTGCGCTTTCCGATGCAGATGCGTCCACAGCGTGTGACGCACACCGTGCGATCGTGGAAGGGGTACTGCGGCGGCACAGGGTCTCGGTACGCTCGGGCGGAAGGTGTATACAGCTCTGCTGGGTAGCGCATGGCGAGGGCCTGATGGGGCCGCTCATGATTGGAAACCTGGATGAACTGATCGAAACGGCTCTGCTGTTGCAAGAAGTTGAAGGAGGCCGGCTTGGTGGCTGCCTTCTTCAGCGTCAGGTGCATGCGTTCATGGCGCCCGTTTTGTTGCGGATTGCCGGGCTTGATGCGCTCGATCTGCATCCCCAGACGCCGCCACCAGACAGCAAGCTTGCTTAAGCCGAACAGTGCGTTGGGAGAGGCGAGGGGAACGCCATTGTCGGTTGCCCAGCATGAACTCGCCCTTGAAGTCCGCACACCAGAGCTGATTGGGTGAGCCGGGTGAGTGACGTGCCCTGAGCTTTGTGGCGTCGGCGTTTGCGCCGCTCAACCAAGCCATGCCGATCAAGCACCGCGTGCACGGTAATTTAGCCGGTGCGGGCACCATGGGGAAAGCGCGGATCAGCTTCTCGCGGATTTTAGCGGCACCCCAGCTGGGTTGCTCATTGCGCAGCTTCACGATCGCGCTCTCGACTTGAAAGGGTAGTCGGTTGGCGTGTCGGTAAGGCCTGCGACTGCGATCCAGGAGTCCTTCGTAGCCTAGGTCTTTATAGCGAGTGAAGATTTTGTAGCCCGTCGGACGAGAGATGCCGAACTCGCGGCACACTCGAGCCATGTTCTCGCCTTCCAACAAGCGAGCCACAAAACGGAGACGTTCATCCATCCGATTACACTCCTTCCACGGCATTTTGGGGTCTCCAAAAAGCCTAGAGATGTAAACGATGTCTCCGGTATTTGCCGTAAGCTATGTACCGGGTACTACATCAGAGAACCCACATGACCGCTGCCGCCTCGTTGCTGGTGCTGGCCACTGAACTGTCATCAAAGCCGGACTCAGGTGCAGACGAACCTTGAGAGCAAGCGTCGGCAATACGACTTGATCGAGGCGGCCCGACGCCAGCCGGTGGTCCCATTCCCGCGAAATCAGGAGGGTGCAATCAGAGGAAATTCTGTACTCGTCTGTTCTATGGGTCGTCTGGAGAGACTCTCGGGCCAAGAATCTTGCCCCCAACGGTACTTAATTTCCCCGATCGACCACTCCGCGCAACGCATCGAGCGTCTGCGCAGCGGCGCGCTGCCAGGTGAAGTGCGCCGATCGCGCCAGGCTCTTCGCGCTCAACTCCTCTTTCAATTTTCCATCGAGCGCAACCGAGCACATCTTATCCGCCAGGTCTTCGACATTCATGGATCGCGCCATCAGAGCGGCTCCCTCGGCGACATCGGCGCTGCCGCCCTGGTCGGCCACGATCAGGGGACGCCCGCAGGCCATGGCTTGCAAAACGGTGTTGGGACAACCCTCGTAAACGCAGGGATTCACGGCCAGGTCCGCCGCGCCGTACAGCAGGTGCATGTCCTGAAAGGGTACGAATTCGAGGAAGCGCACTCTGCGAAAATCCGCGTCCGCTCCTTCCGTGTGGCGTAAATACGCCTCGATTTGTTTGCCGGCGAATACCAACTCGTGCGGAATGCGATCGCGGATCTTCATGAATGCGCGATAGGCGACTTCGGGACTTTTGCCGGGAAAGAAGCCCGCCGTCTCCAGCCCGGAATGCAGCACTCGCGATACCACGAGGATGAACGGACGCGACAAAGAATATCGCTTGCGGAATTCTTCGAGAATCGCCGGGTCGCGTATCGGCGAGAATTGCTCATCCGTCCCGGAATAGGTCACCGTCGAGTGCTCGATGGGCATGCCGAGCACGCGGCGATTTTCCTCGAGGATGAAGCGGGAATTGGGGAATACATGTGCACAGCGACGGATTGAAATCGGGATCATGATGCGCTGATAAAGGGCGTCCCACCGCTCGTATTCCTCGCGGCGCGTGAACCATGACGGCTCCTGCAAGCCCATGGTCACCGGGCACGGACTGATCAACGGCACGAAGAATTTTGTGTTGAAGATAACGTCCGCCTTCTCCTTCCATGCGACCCATGGAACCACGAATTGATCCCAGAGTAACGGCGATTTCACGCGCACCAACACTTCCTTGACATTAGGATAGGCCGCGAATCGACCCAGCCACTTATCGGTCTGATAAATCAATGCAAACCCCACGGTCGGAGCGGCTTGCACCATGGCGCGAGCCATTCCGTCGACCAGCGCGCGAAAGCCGCTGTCTTTGTCCATGGCACGCATCATGATCGCGATTTTCATTGCAATGTCGTGTTCCAGTCGGTGTCGATGCAGGCAGCTGTTTAGGAACGGCTCAGAAGCTCTAAGAAGGGCTGCAGACGAGAAATACCATCATTCATTAATATTTTCGGCTGAGCGAAAATACGTTAATATAGCAACATTCCTCGCGTATTGGCGATGCCTATATTATCGCGGACGGAATGGAGGATGCGAAATCGAATTCATCGTGGCTCGCCTGCCCCTCATCCTGACCGATCAAACCGATTTAAACCGATGCTGGTAACGCAGCAGCGATTGATCATGGTCATCGGCGCGATGCTGGCATTGGCAATCAGGATGCCATTCGCCGATTTCGAATCCCAGGACTATGTGATCTATGTGGCGAAGTGGTATGACTTCATCCAAGCTCACGGTGTCTTTCACGCATTTCGCCATGATTTCTACGACTACGCCCCCCTGTATTTGCATCTGCTTTCCATCGCGACGCTTATTCCCATCGCCAAGCTCTATGCCATCAAGACGATCTCCGTTGCCTTCGACTTTGTCGGCGCCTATTTTGCCTTCCGGATCATCGACCGAACTCACCCGCAATCCCTGCTGCCAGCCATCGGTTTTGTGAGTGTGCTGCTAGTCCCTACCGCCGTCCTCAACGGCTCGGCATGGGGTCAATGCGACATGATCTACTGCAGCATGGTGCTCGCGGCGATCTGTTACTCGATCGAAAAGCGGTTTCATTTTGCTTTTATTTTTTTCGGTGTGGCGTTATCTCTCAAATTACAGGCATGCTTCGTTTTGCCGCTGTTCTTTCTCTTCTGGATCAGAAAAGAGTGCCGGACAGGTTATTTCCTCTATTTGCCGCTGGTCTATCTTATGACCATCATTCCGGCGCTGCTGGCCGGCAGGCATCTTAAAAGCCTACTATCGATCTATCTCCGGCTCGCGGTCGATGTGCCGGAGATTGCCATCAATGTCTCCAATGTCTTTTCCTGGATACCTTCCGCCCAGCAACACTATGCGTTTTGGAGTCATTTCGGGCTTGCTTTGGCGCTCGCTGTCATCGGGACCGCCTTTCTGGTGACCTACATTCACAACCGCAACCATGACCTCGGCGACGAAATGCTCGTCAAGCTGGCATTATTCTCAACGCTCGCGGCGCCGTTTTTCCTTCCCCATATGCACGATCGATACTTTTTCGTAGCGGATATCATTTCCGTCATCTATGTATTTTTTTCATTCAAGCGCCTATTGATCCCGCTAATCGTCGTCGCGAATTCGTTAGTGGCCTACCTGCGTTACTTATTCGATGTACAAGACATCGATTATCGGTATACCAGCATCGCGGTATTCCTGGTGCTGACATTTATATTTGCCGATATCGTTGGACCCGGCCCGCGCGAGATGCGCCGCAGTGCGGTTGTTGCCGATACGCCGCTGGCGTAGCTACCACGAAGTCAGCTTCAATCTGGAATTTACTCGATCGGAATGGCAATCCGCGACCGCAGTCAATTTAAAGCGGGAGTCCGGTCGATCAGGAAAATCTCATTCTATAATGTACGTTGTCCTCAGACGAAAACGGATCTAAATTGGTTGTCTTCGTCAGCGTCGACTAAGTTACGTGATTACGGAGTTTCATAACCCAGTACAGCGTAGCGCAGCGAAAAGACCGGCCCGCCGTGGGCGTAGCGGCGCTGATGCACCCGATCCTCTGGGTGAAGCAGCCGGCGTTGATTGTCGGCGGTACAATCGGCGACGACTACACTACAGATCCCCAGTCGCGCAGCGCAGCAATCATCCCATAACGCTCGGCTTTCATGTGGTAGCGCTCATCCGCCGTCACCAGCAATGCGTCCTCGTTCTCAAGCGCGACGGCGTGATATAGCGTGTCAAACAGATGATAATTGGTCTCGATCGCAAGGTTAGTTGCCCGTCGCATTTCTCAGTCAAGACAGGAGCCCGATCCACGATTTTTGGGTGCATCGCGGTCGAGGCACTTTCGTGCGACTTGCAGAGTCTCGGCCTTCGACGCTGCAAAAGCTGCTCACAGGATCAACAGTTTCTGCGTAGTAGCTTTCCTGACTGCGGCGAGCGGAATGCCGGTATCAAAAGTAACGAGCCGTCCTTCATGCTGAACGGCGAGAGCGAGCAGGTAAATATCGGTCAGTTGCCGCGGTCCATGAATTCGGGTCGAGTCAACGACATCTGAATCCAACACACTAACTTCATCCGGCCAGAATTCATGGATATTTTGGTGGCAGGCCTCGGCTAGATGCTCGATGACAGCTTGAACTGGTAACGGGTTTGGATAGCCCGGATTCGACATGATACGGATACAACCGTTTTGCGTGATTGGACATGATGCCCAACCCTCCTGTGCATGCTTTGAGAACCAACTAATCGCCGAATCGTGGGATGCATGATCGGAGTCCAGCAACGCGATCAGCACATTGACATCCAATAGGGCGCGCACTTGCTAAGGTCCGCAGAGCTCAAACCGGCTTGTGGCGATGACACGCATGCGACCAGCCTGGGTGAGCGCCGCTAGTACGCATCTTCGTCGCGAAGCTTGTCGATCAACTCATTGGTGACGATACCGCCCCGTCGCGCGAACGGCTTAAGTCCATAAACCGCCTTGGGTTCCTTCACGGAAAGCGGCTCTTGCGGAGTCGTCAGCGCCCGCCGAGCTAGCTCGGAGATCATCTCGCCAATGGTCTTGCGTTCCCGCTTGGCCCGCTCCTTTGCGGCCTGTAGCACGTCGTCAGCAATGTCGAGCGTCGTCCTCATGCATCAGATGCTAGCGCATCACGCATCAACTGTCATCTCTGCTCAATAAATTGAATCGCGAACGAGCGCACGTCGCAGTCAGTGACCGGGCGCTCAGACGAGCTTCAGATCGAGCGGCAGCACGCCGGGAAAGACTTGCTCTAGTGCCGCGGACGAGAGTCCCCAGAGCCGCCGAAACAATCCTCCGAGTACCTCTCGATAGTCGTTGAGCACGGGATAGTCGCGGTCCTGCAGGAGCGTCGAGCGGGTCACCTGGACCTGTTCACCCGCTACACGGCCGCCGGCGACGCTGCCGCCGAGCACCCAGTGCACGGAACCATGTCCATGATCGGTTCCCCGGTTGCCGTTCTCGTGGAAGGTGCGGCCAAACTCGGAGAGAACCACAACAACGGTGTTGCGCCACTCGGCGCCGAGCGTCTGCGAGAATACCTGTAGGCCGCGCCCCAGACTCTCGACATTGGTGGCAAGCGCGCCCTGGGCGCCGCCTTGGTTCACGTGCGTGTCCCACCCGCCCACGTCGAGAAACCCAAGCCGGTATTGATCGCGCATCAGGTATGCGACGCGTTCGGCCTCGAGTTCGAAGCCTTTGGTAGAGATGGCGCCGCGGTTGGCGTCCTGCATGTCGGCATCCAGTTCGCGCGCGACGCTGACACGGAGTTCAAGGCCGTCGGCAACGGCGGGCTCGAGGTGATGACCCTCGAACATGCCCTTCAGAAGGCGGGCCTGCCGGTCGTCGAATGGCGGCTTGCCAAGGTTGCGCAGTGAAATGTTGGGCACGTCTACCAGGCCCCGTAGGCAAAGGGGAAGTGCATCGGTAAATGCGATCGGCTTGCCGTCGTGGAGCACTCCATTCAGCCTGGCGAGAAACCCCGAGCGAAAATCGCGCGGCCCCTGCAGTGGCTGGCCGAGTTCGATGCTGTCCTGAGTCTCGAAGTGACTGCGCGAGAGATCGTCGGTCCCGGCGAAGGGGACGAACGCGGCCTGTCCCGCGGTGTAGAGATTGCCGATCGTGGGGCGCAGCGCCGGAGCAAGAGCCCAGTCCGCATCGAGC
>JALYIW010000133.1 GCA_030775625.1 Pseudomonadota bacterium
CAATTGCACCAGGCCACGGGCTAGTGCCAAGCCGATTCCTAAGCCTCCTTCGGCTTTATTCTTATCCGACTCGACGCGCGTAAACATATCGAAGATATGCGTGGTCATCTCGGGAGCAATGCCGACGCCATTGTCGCGTACAAAGATCAGCACATGCTGTGCTTTTAGGCGAGCACCGATGGTAATGAGACCGCCGTCGGCCGTGTATTTGGCGGCGTTGGCCAGAAGGTTGCTCAAGACCTGTGTGAGGCGCACGGGATCTGCTTCTAGGGTGATCGCCACTTCCGGTATCTCCGCGCGCAACGTATGGCGCTTGGCATCGATCGCCGGTTGCGTGGATTCGACAGCGGCCTCGATGAGGCTCTTGATGTCGATTCGTTCTTTTTTTAGAACGAATGCCCCCCGCGTGATGCGGGACACATCCAGTAGATCGTCGAGCAGTGAGCTCATATGAATCACTTGGCGTGAAATAATGGCTTGTGCGCGCGCCAATTCCTCGTGTTTGAGCGCAGGGGATAGGAGTAGACGCGCGGCGGTACGAATCGGCGCCAACGGATTGCGCAACTCATGCGACAGGGTGGCCAAGAAAACATCCTTGCGCAGGTCCGCATCGAGTAGCGCCGTTTCGGCCTGCACGATGCTGGTTACATCAATGAACGTGACCAGAACACCGCTCACAGTGTTGTCGGGTTCATGATAGGGCAAAATGCGCATGATGTAATGAGTGCTGCGATCCAAGCGCGCGAGCCGCCGCTCGAGCGGCTGCAACGTCTCAAGGACAGTGGTGACATCCTCGCGGAGGGCGGTATAGTCTAACCGGCTGACGAAGTCGGTCAGCGGCCGACCTTGGTCGCTCGGGATCAAGTTATAGAGCGATGAGATCGCGGGGGTAAAGCTGCGGATGATGAGATGGCGATCGAGAAAGACCGTGGCAATCTCGGTGCTTTCAAAGAGATTGCGCAGATCGCTGTTGGTTTCATCGAGCTCATCCACTTTTTCCGATAGCTGGCCATTGACCGTATGGAGCTCTTCGTTGACCGACTGCAGCTCTTCTTGAGAGGTCTCGAGCTCCTCATTTGTCGATTGCATTTCTTCGTTGACGGAATGCAGTTCCTCGTTGGCGCTGCGCAGTTCTTCGAGCGCCGTCTGATGCTGCTCGGTCAAGGATTGAAGTTGCTCTTGCGTGCCCAAAAGTTCTCGTTTGAGTCGCTCATTCTCTTTAGGATTCGGCGACAGCAGTTTAACTATCCCTTGCGCCCGTGACTTGAATGTCATACGCAGCCCACCGCCAGCGGCGGTGGCGGCGGGCGAAGATTGGCGGTCCGCTGGGACGGCAATGCCATCATCGATGGGTGCCTTTGCCTTGAAGTCGGTTACCGGCGGCAGTCGGGACGCCTCCAGGACCAAGCGCTGCATCGCCATATCCGTGTTTTGTAAATTCCGGTTGAGAGGCGGACTTTTGCCTGAACGCCGTTTGAAAATGCGGGCTGCTTTGTCGAGCGGTTCGAATAAATCTTCGTGCCGCGCGGTCGATTCGGCACCACCGAGCAAAAGGATGCCCCCCGGGAGCAAAGAATAATGGAAGGCCGGGATGACCGCCGCCTGTAGATTCGCTTCCATGTAGATCAATAAGTTCCGGCACGACACCAAATCCATGCGCGAAAATGGCGGATCGCGCACTAAGTTATGGGTCGAGAACGTACAGAGGTCGCGAATTTCTTTGGTGACAATAAAGCTGCCTTGAGAGGCTCTAAAGAAACGCTCGAAACGCTCAGGCGACAACCCCTTGAGCAGTGTCTCCGGATAGCGGCCCAGGCGAGCAGTGGTGATGGCGGCTTCATCGATATCGGTGGCGAACACCTGCACTTTGGGAATGCCGGTCATCTGGTCCATATGTTCGCGTAACAACATCGCGAGGGAGTACGCCTCCTCACCGGTGGCGCAGCCGGGCACCCACACGCGAACAGCACCGTCGGCGCGTTTATCGGCAAATAATTGTGGAATGACTTCAGTTTCTAGCGTGGCGAAAGTTTCTTTGTCGCGAAAAAAGCTGGTGACTCGAATTAGCAGGTCCCGAAACAAGAGCACCACTTCACCATGGTCCGCTTGCAATCGAGCGATGTAATCATTCACCGTAGCGGCACTCACGACCTGCATGCGCCGCCGCACCCGTCTCATGAACGTCTTGTCCCGATAGCCGCTGAAGTCGTGGCCGACTTGCGCGCGCAGGATTGCGCAAATCTCGAGCCTCGCAGCATCGAGTTCCTCTTCCGAACCATCAGCAGAATCCAAGACTGGGGTGATGCTGCCTTTGATGCGCAGCAGATGCCCCGGTATATCCTCGATGGGCGCGACTAGGTCAACTGAGCCGGTGGCAATCGCGCCCGCCGGCATTTCTTCATACTGCGGTGCGCTTCCACCGCCGCCCTGCGCGATGGTGAGACCGCCACATTCCTTGATCGCTTTTAATCCTAACGCGCCATCGCTGCCGGTACCCGAGAGCACGATGCCAACGGCTTGGTCGCCGAGCGCGGCTCCCAAGGAGTCAAAAAAAGCGTCGATCGGGCGCGGAATTCGGACATCGTCGGGCGAACTCAAGCGGACGCCTAACCGTCCGTCTTTCAACGTCACAACAGCGTGTGGCGGTGGCACATAGACATGGTTTGGCTCGATGAGGTCGCCATCGTGCCCTTCAGTCA
>JALYIW010000134.1 GCA_030775625.1 Pseudomonadota bacterium
TACGCCAACACATCGGCGCGCTGTTTGCCGCTCGGGACGCCGCAGAACATGATGGGGGCGCCGCCGTATCCGATACGCATCGTGCAGACGGCCGATTTCATTGCCATTTTGTTGGAGGAGGGCTGGGAATTTCGCGCCATATACTTGGGAGGCAAGCATCCGCAGGAGCTGATTCCGAGTTTCATGGGCCATTCGGTGGCGCACTGGGAAGGCAAGACGCTGGTGATCGACACGGTGGGGTTGCGCGCGGAGACGACGCTGAACTACACGGGATTGCCGCACAGCGAGCAGCTGCGGCTGGTGGAGCGCATGCGGCGCACGGCACCCGATGTGCTGGAGGATCTGATCGAGATTCACGATCCGCTCATGTACAGCAAGCCGTTCACCTTCAAGAGCGTGTTCCATCGGAGCAAGCAAGAGCAGATCGAATACATCTGCGAGGACAGCCGTATTCAAGTGACGCCCGACGGGCGGCAGAGCTATCACGCTCCGCAGTGATCATGGCCGGGTAGAGCCGGGGGGCGATAGGAGAATTTCAATGAGGACTAGCGAATGAAAGTTGCTTCGGCGGTATTCTGCGGTGCAATGATGGCGGCTACGTACGCAGAGTCTGCGCTGGCCCACCATTCCTTTGCGATGTTCGATCGCTCCAAGTCGGTGGCGTTGCAGGGCACGCTCAAGTCGGTGCAGTTGATCAATCCGCACTCCTGGTTCGTGCTGACGGCATCCGGGCCCGATGGGGTGGTGAAGGACTGGTCGATCGAGGGGCCGAGCCCGAACATACTGCTGCGCCAAGGGTGGAAGCACGATGACGTGAAAGCCGGGGAGCGGGTGACCCTGACATTCAATCCGCTCAAGGACGGCACCCCGGGTGGGGTGCTGGTATCGGTACGCTTTCCCGGCGGGCGGGAATTGTCGGGCGTGCCGGCGGGCGCGCCGGCCGGGTTTGCCGGACCCGCCCCGGGCACTTTGCCCCCTGGCGCCCCATTGCCGGGCGCACCGCCGCCGGGGGCGCCGAAGCCACCGGATGGCCCGAAATAACGCCCATCAGGTTGGTTGCGGCGAGACCTATACCGAAAACTGATAGGCGCCGACCGCTTAGGTATTGGACAGGCGATGGCACAATTAGCGTATTCTGAGAAAAATGAATTGTGCCGCCCGATCGGGCACCGGGAGTCGATTGCGCATATGAGAATTTCGCAACCCGCAGCAGTATTCGCCGCCGCGATGTTGAGCAGCGTGGCCAGCAGCGCCCGTGCGCATCATTCGCTCGCTATGTTCGATATGGATAAATCGGCCGCTGTCGATGGAACGCTCAAGTCGGTGCAATGGACCAATCCGCATTCCTGGTTCGTGCTCACGGCTGCCGGGCCCGAAGGCGCAGCCAAGGATTGGCAAATCGAGGGGCCGAGCCCTAACGGACTCACGCGGCAGGGGTGGAAGCATAACGATATCAACGCGGGCGACCGGGTGACCCTGACGTTCCATCCGCGCAAGGACGGGACTGCCGGCGGCATGCTCATTGCGGTGCGGCTACCGACCGGCAAGGAGCTGCGGTTGATAGGCGGCCCACCGCCCGCCGCAACCGGAGGTGCCGCCGGGAGCGAAGCGGCTACCACCGGCGCAGGCAAATGAACCCACGACCCTGCGCTTCGCAGTGCTCACGAGCGGTCTAGAAAAAAGACGATCAAACAACAATTCATTGGGGAGTTATAAAATGCAGAGATTCCACACTCGGCGAAGGACGGCAGTCGCAGCGCTCGCGTGCCTCATCGGTGCCCAAGCCTCGGCGGCTTTCGCGGCGACCGCAGACACGGCTGTAGGGGCCCTCGATGAAATCGTCGTGACGGCGACCAGGCGCGCGGAGAATCTGCAAATCGTTCCGTTGACGGTCTCGGTGGTGTCGCAGCAAATGCTGCAAGCCCAGAACCTGATGGACACCGCGGACTTGACCCAGCTGGTTCCCGATCTGACGTTTCTACCCGGCATCAACCCGGGCGCCAGTGTCTTCGGTATTCGCGGCATCACCACTCTCTCCACCAACGGGCAGGGTCTCGAGCAGTCCGCCGGCGTGGCATTCGATGGCGTGCCACTCGCGCGGCCCACCGGTTCGGTCTCGGATCTCGTCGATGTCCATTCCGTCGAAGTGTTGAAGGGTCCCCAGGGCATGTTGTTCGGCAAGAACGCTTCCGCCGGCCTCATCAATATCGTCACTAATTCACCGGACATCGGCAAGGACGCTTCGGACTTCCGCGTCACCTACGGCACGCTAAATCTGAAAACCTACACCGGTACGGTGAATTTGCGCGTTACCGACCAATCCGCCTTGCGCTTGAGCGCATGGCATTTCGGCCATGACGGGTCCGTCAAAGAAGTCGTTACTGACAAGGATATGAACGACAAGAACAGCAACGGCGCTCGAGTGAAGTATCGCTGGCGCCCGTCGGATGCTCTGGATCTCAACCTAACCGCCGAATGGGATAACCACCAGCAGAACGGCACGGGATACACCATCCGGTTTTTCGACCCAGCCAACTTCGGCCCCCAGGGCGGGTTGATACAGACTTCCGAGCTCGCGAACGGCACTACGCCGTCGGACAGCAACCGGAGTTCGCGTGGTCGGAATATGCCGTACTACGACAACGGCAATACCCAGGCATATACCGGACAGGCGGACTATTCGGTGGGCGGCGGTACCCTGACGAGCATCGTCGCCTACCGCGACATCTACAACACCGATCAAGACAACCGCTATCCGACCGATTCCCCGGTCAATGGCTTTTTCAAGAATCTGAATACGACTCACTACAATCAGCTGTCCGAGGAGGTGCGCTTCGCCTCGCCGACCGATCAGCGAATTCGCTTCGTTGCGGGCCTGTTCAATTTTCGGCTGAACCTATTCGAAGGCATCGGGGTAGGCAACGCCATCTTCGGGGCTCCGGTCACCATCAACATCGATTACGGGAAGAATATCAAGAACGACAGCTACGCGGCCTTCGGCGAAGCGACATTCGATATCACCCCGCAGCTGCATCTCATCGCGGGTCTGCGTCGCTCGACCGACAAGTTGGATGCGACCATGAACCGCACGGCGAACAACTCCATACCGATCTTCTTGCAGCCGTTTTTGAACCCATCTTTCGGTCCCCTGACCGATTCGCTGTCGGCCACCTACAACGATATTTCCTGGCGTACCGGCTTGCAATACGACATCTCGCCGGAGGCTATGGCCTATGTCACGGTGTCGCGCGGCTACAAGGGCCCGGCCGTCGGATGGAGCTTTTCCGAAACACAGGCGCAGCTGCGAGCGAGCAACAACGGCTACGTCAAACCCGAGATCGCGCACGATGTGGAAGCGGGCATCAAGACCCAGTGGTTCGACCGCCGGTTGACCGTGAACGCGGCTGCTTACAATGAGACGCTCGATGACTTCCAGACGTCCATCGTCGTGCCGGGCCAGACCGTGGCGTTCTATATCGCGAATGCTCCGCAGGCGATGAGCACCGGTCTCGACCTCGACGCCACTTGGGCGGTCACGCATGAGTTCAGTTTGCGGGCCAGCGCCACCTATGACCATGCGCGCTATACCCATTTTGAAAACGCCCCTTGCTACACGGGTCAAGTGGCGGGCTGTGTCAACAGCGCGCAAAATCTGGACGGTAAAGCATTGCCCGGCACGCCCAAGGTCAGCACTAATCTGACCGCGCGCTACGAACGCCCCCTGGGCGCGTCGCTGATCGGCTTTGTGCAGGCCAACCATACGTATCGCAGCAGCGTGATCTATGACACCACGGATGATCCCAATACCCGGCAAGGCGGGTACGGCTTGTTGAACAGCACCCTGGGAGTCACTACGGCCGACGGTCACTGGGGAGTTGCCATTTACGGCAACAATATCTTGGATAAGCATCACGTCGATACGATTGCTTATTCCCCCAACGCGTATTTCTACATGAACTACATCAGTTATCAGGATCTGCAGACATTCGGCATTACCGTGAATGCACGGTTTTGATGGCTAGGCGAGGCGCCCGCACCGGAGCGGCGTTGCTTGCGGCGATCTGCGTCGGCCTGGCGATGCAGGTCGACGCAGAGGCGCAAGGCACCGAAGTCCCTCGCGCGCCCGACACAGGCTCTATCGTTCGCCTCGACCCCGCTCTCGATGCCATCGTGGCGCCCGATGCCAAGCTTGAGATCCTGAAGGCGGATGCATTCGGCATCGCCGAAGGTCCGGTATGGGTACGTGAAGGCAAGTCGGGCTATCTGCTGTTCAGCGACATTGCCGCCAATGTCATTTACAAGTGGACACCCGATGGCCAAGTATCCGTGTTCTTGAAGGACAGCGGCTACACCGGCGATCTCGCAAAAATCAGCCTCGAAGGCTACCTGTCGCACAGTGGCCCCTTGTTCGTTTATACCTTCGGTTCAAACGGAATCACGCTCGATGCCGAGGGGCGAGTGGTGTTCTGCGCGCAGGGCGATCGCGCCATCATCCGGCTCGAGAAGGATGGGACCCGCACCATCCTCGCCGATCGATTCGAGGGCAAACGGCTCAATCGCCCCAATGATCTGGTCGTCAAAGCCGATGGCACAGTGTATTTCACGGATGTGCATCCGAACACGCCGACCATCGAGATGCCGTTCGCCGGTGTTTTCATGCTCAAGAATGGCAAAATACAAGTCATCACCAATGACTTCGTGCCCAATGGGATTGCGTTTTCGCCCGATGAAAAAGTACTGTACGTCAACGGCAATCTTTATAAGGGCAGCATGTTCATCGGCAATATGGGGATTCGCCGCTACGATGTGCGGGCCGACGGTACCGTGGAGAACGGCAGGGTGTTCGTCGATATGTCGGCTGACAAGGCCATCGGCGGACCGGACGGGATGAAGGTTGACCGTGACGGCAACGTGTACTGCACCGGGCCGGGGGGCATTTGGATCATGGCGCCCGACGGCAAGCACCTCGGGACCATCTTGCTGGCGGAACCGGCCACCAATCTCGCGTTCGGCGACGCCGATTACAAAACGCTATACATCACCGATCGGCGCAGTCTCGCGAGAATACGGCTGCGAACGCCCGGTATTTCGCCCGGGCCGTCTCTCTGATATTCGAGGCCGACGCTACAGCGGCTTTAAAGGCAACTCCACGCCCGCGGGCAGTTGTACCCGATCCATATTGAGCATCATGGAAACCAAACTGTAATAGCCAAGAGCCCCGACCAGGTCGACCGCTCCTTGTTCTCCGAAACGGCCCAGCACTGCCTGGAAATTGGCATCCGAAACCTGCGCGGTGTGCAGCAGCTCGTGACAGAAATCATGAACCACCGCTTCATCCGAGGTGATCGGATCGGGGCGCTTGCCGAGCGCGATGGCGGCCGCCACTTCCGGGCGCATGCCCGCTTGGATGCCCATTTCGCGGTGCGCCCAGAATTCCACCTGCGAGTCCCATTTCCGGCCGGCCATGATGATGGCCATTTCGTTCAACGCAGCGGGAATGCTGCTCTTGAAGCGAATATGCGCCCCCACGCGTTGCACCAACTCGCCAAGTTCGGGACTGCGCAGTAATGCCTTGAAGGGGCCCCGTACGCCGGGTCCGCGCGGTCCGGATTGCAGCGACTCGGCCATTTGGCGTTGCGCCGGCGTCATTTCTTCGATCGTAAGGGGCCTGAAACGCTCTTGCATATGACCTCGCTGACTTGAAACGTTAGAAATCGGCGCTTGCGCTGCGGCGGCTATAGATCAAACTGATAACGGTCGGCCGTATCGGCATAAGCGTCGAGCAATCCGTGGCTTTATAGTGTGACAGTCACTAATAGCTAATACAAAGACGATGACGAGCACGATTGGGAGTTGACTTGACCCAAACACTTGATTGAAATTCGCGGCCGAGGCCAGCGCATCTGTTTAAGAACAAAACCTAAAGCTTGGAGTGGGAGAAACATGAGCCATCATAATAAATCGATCGGGATTGCGGGAACATTACTTGGTTGCGCAGCCCTACTGTGCGCGCCCCTGGCCCTCGGGGCGGCGCGCGGCGCAAGCACCACGGCCGGCGAACTCGATGAGATCATCGTCACCGCCGAGAAGCGTGAAACCAATCTGCAACATACATCGGTTGCGGTAGGAGTTATCGCCGGCGGCGAAATCGAAGCTCAGGGCATTACTCAACTCGACGACGCCTTGAAGAACATGGTGGGTGTGGTCGTTGCGCGTGAGGCCAGGGGCTTGAGTCCCACCATCCGCGGCGTGGGCCCCACCGTGCCCACGGGCACCGCCGGCGGCACGGCGGGGGTGTCTTCGCTGTTCGATGGGGTCTATACGCAAAATCCCCTTGAGGCGCGAATTGGTTACTACGACGTGGCGCGCATCGAGGTGCTGCGGGGCCCGCAGGGCACGCTGTACGGACGTAACAGCGAGGGCGGCGTGGTGGGACTCGTCAGCAACGACCCCACCCAGAAGCTCGAAGGTTCGGCCAGCGCCGATGTCGGCAATTACAGCCTCATCAATGTGACCGGCATGCTGAATGTGCCGCTGTCGAGCACGCTGGCGGTGCGCGTCGCCGCCGGTTCGGTGGACCGCAAGGGCTATTTGAGCAACGGTCAGGACGACAATCGCGCCCAGGGCGCGCGGGCCAAGCTCCTGTTCAATCCATCGGAGGGTTTTTCGCTGCTAGTTGGCGCCGAGGGCGCCCGGCTCAGCGGCGAAGGCCCCGGCGCGGTGCCGGCGTTCGTTACCGCTCCGTCGGCATCGGCGGCGTATCACAGCATAACGCCATCGGGGCAGATCTACGACAGTAACAGCTACAAGGTGTGGGCCAAGCTGACCGCCGACGTGGGCATCGGACAGTTCACCGTGCTGCCGGCGTACCAATATCAGAGCGAGCCCAAAGCGCTGCAGTATGGCTCGGTGCTTCTCTATAGCCCCGGCCTCGGATCTCTCATCGAACGGTCCGTTGAAACGCGTCTGTCGTCGAGTCCCGGTGCACGCGTTTCATGGGTTGTCGGTTACTACCGTTATTACAGCCATTTGTACCAGCCGGACGACTACCTTACGTCTTTGAATAGCACCGGCAATATCGTGGTCCCGCCCAACGTTGCCCCCTTATTTTTGGGGGCGGTAGTCAATACGTATAGCTTCGAAGACTCCAACGGGGCCTTCGGCCAGACCACTGTGCCCATCACCGATCGATTGCGCGCCATCGGCGGACTTCGGTACAGCACCGACAAGAAACGCGAGCTATTCAATGAGACCAGCCCGGTCGAGCAGCGAGGGCGCTGGTCGAACAGCGATTGGAAAGCGGGCGGCGAGTTCGACGCGAGTGCGACCTCCATGCTCTATGCCACCGTGTCCACCGGTTATCGCCCGGGTGGCATCAACCCAACGGCGGGTGGTGTCGTGGGTAATTTGGCAGGGCATCGGCTGTACCAACCCGAAAAGCTGCGTGCCTACGAAATCGGTTCTAAAAACCAGTTCATGGGCAACACGCTGCGGATCAACGGCAGCCTTTATTATTCCGACTACCAAAATTATCAGTTGACCACCTCGGAAAACTGTGGTGGCTCATCACAGCCGCCCTGCGCCAATCCGAGGCGGCCCGTCAACAACACCGTCGACAACATACCGGTCAAAATTCGTGGCGTGGAAGTGGAAAGCCAGTACTTGCCCACGCCCAATGACAGTGTGACGGTCAACGTCGCCCTGCAGCGCTCGCGGATCGATCAGTCGGTACTCAACGCGCAGAGCTTAAAATATGACGTGGTAGCGGGCGACTCGCTGCCCAACTCGCCCAGGTTCATGTTCAATGGCGACTATCGCCACACGTTTCATTTGTCGAACGGCGCCACGCTGACACCGGATATATCGCCGCGCTATCAGAGCGCAAGTTACGTGACGGTTAACCGGGCGCAGCGTCCCTTGAATGCCCAGGCGGCGTGGTGGCAATGGGACGCTTCGCTACAGTACCGGCCCAATGACGCAGCGTGGTCCGTGAACGCCTATGTCAAGAACGCCACGCAGACCGTGGTCAAATCGGATTACTTTGATGCCGTTTCAATTCCTCCCGCTGGTATTTCAGTTCCAGCGCAGGTGGCGTTGCAGCCGCCGCGAACTTTCGGACTCTCGGTGACGGCGCGCTTCTAACGATGCCGCAATCGCGCAGGGCCAGGGGCGCGCGTTAGGCGCGCCCCTGGGTCAGAACTGAGAATTCTAGGACAATTTCTTAAGGACGAAGGAAGTAAGGGATCATGGCCTATCATAAAAAGTTGACGCGGATGTCGGGAGTATTGTTGGGCTGCGGGGCGGTACTTTGCGGACCCCTGGCCGTGGGGGTCGAGGTTGCGGCGCCGGGCGAACTGGGTGAAATCATCGTGACGGCGGAGAAACGCGAAACCAATTTGCAGCATACCTCGGTTGCAGTAGGAGTCGTTTCCGGCGCCGAGATCGAGGCCCAGGGCATCACTCAGCTGAACGACGTCCTGAAGAACATTGTCGGTGTCGTGATGACGCGCACCGGCCTGACCTCGGAACCCACCATTCGTGGCGTGGGCCCGACCATTGAAACCACCACCGGCGGCTCGGCAGGCGTGTCGGCGCTGTTCGATGACGTTTACACCCAAAACAACTATTCGTCTCGGCTGGGTTACTACGATGTGGCCCGCGTTGAGGTCCTGCGCGGTCCGCAGGGAACGCTGTACGGACGCAACAGCGAGGGCGGGGTGGTCGGTTTCGTCAGCAATGATCCGACGCAGAGACTCGAAGGGTCGGCGAGCATCGATGTCGGCAATTACAGTCTAGTCAATGTGGCCGGCATGATGAATATTCCGCTGTCGAGCACGCTGGCGCTGCGTGTCGCGGGCTCATCGGTGGACCGCAAGGGCTACATCAGCAACGGTCAGGACGATAACCGCGCCAAGGGATTGCGCGCGAAGCTGCTTTACCAGCCATCCGAGAATCTGTCGCTACTGGTTGGCGCCCAGGCCGCCCGATTCAGCGGCGAGGGTCCCGGCACGGTGACCGCCTTCACCAGTACGCCTTCGGCGTCGACTGCATACACCAGCACGAGCCCAACGGGTCAGATCGATGAAGAGGATAATTACAAAGTATGGGCAAAGTTGATCGCGGACGTGGGCATCGGACAGTTGACCGTGCTGCCCGCCTACCAGTATCAGAGCGAGCCCAAACAGCTGTTGAACAACGGCCAGGTGCCTTTGATCAGCCCGGGCACGGGATCCACCATCGAACGATCCATCGAGGTGCGGTTGGCGTCGGAACCCCATTCGAACTTTTCCTGGGTCGCGGGTTTGTATCGCTACCACAACCACGAAACCAGTCCGGGCCAATACCAGTCGACGGTGAACAGCAGCGGCAACATCATCGTCAACCCGGCTGCCAATACGCCGTCCAATGCATTTGGGTTCGACGATTCCAAGGGTGTTTTCGGCCAGATCACCGTCCCGCTCACCAGTCAATGGAGGCTCATTGCCGGTGTGCGTCATAGCGTCGATTCGAAAGAGTCGCTGCTCGAAAGCCCCGGCGAAGCGGCGGGGATCCTCGCCCGGGAGGTTCCGCTCAGCGCCAGTTGGTCCAAGAACGACTGGAAGGCCGGCACCGAGTTCGACCTCACTCCGAACTCCATGGTTTATGCCACCGTCGCGACCGGCTATCGCGCGGGCGGGTTCACGCCCGCGTACCCCCATCCGGCCTATTTGCCGGAAAATCTCCGTTCCTACGAGCTGGGTTCGAAAAGCCAGTTCCTCGATAACGCGCTGCGAATCAACGTAGCCCTGTACGATTACGACTACAAGAACTACCAGCTACTGACCGGAACGCCTTGCGGCTTTTTGGCGGGGCCCGGGGGTCCGGCTTGTAATAATGGCAACTTTGCGGGCTTCAATAGTTACGTTTTCAATGTGGCAAAGGTGGTCGTTCGCGGCGCGGAGCTGGAGAGCAATTATCTCGTCACGCCGGACGACAGCGTGACCGCCAACCTCGCCCTGCAGCGCACGCGCATCGATTCGCAGGCCGTGTTGTTCGGCACCTCGGTCCAGGGCGATCAACTGCCCAACTCTCCGAAGGTCACATTCAACGGCTCTTATCGCCACACCTTCCACGTTGGCAACGGCGAGCTTGCCTCGGAGATCGGTCCACGTTATGCGAGTTCAAGTTACGTGCAGATACCGCAGTCAGTGACCAGCACCCAGGACTCCTGGTGGCAGTGGGATGCGTCCGTGCGTTTCGCTCCTGACATGGCAGGCTGGTCGGTGACCGCCTATGTCAAGAATGCTACCCAGACCGTGGTCAAGACAAGCTACACCCCGATCTTTCCGACAGCCGTCATGACGCTGCAACCGCCGCGCACCTATGGCATCTCATTGTCGGCGCGCTTCTGAGCGCGCCAACGAGGAATCATAATGAGCAATCAATCGAATGACCCGTCGGACCAACAATGCGCTCGCATCAGCCGCCGCACGCTCGTCATAGGCGGGGCCGCGATCAGCGCCGGCGCGGTGACTGGCTTGAGCGCGATGATGGCGCGCGCGGTCGACGCGGGCCCTGAGGCACAGACGACCTCGGGCCGCGTTCGGGGTTATTACGACGGGCCGGTAAAGGTGTTCAAGGGCGTGCCCTACGGTGCTTCGACGGGCGGTGCCAATCGCTGGCTGCCGCCAAAGCCGCCCGCGCCGTGGAGCGGGGTCAAGGAGACCACAGGTGCGGGTCCCATGTGCTTCCAGGATAGTCGGGGCGCGCCGCTGGCCGAAGAACAGGCGATGTCTCAGACCGGTCCGCAGTCCGAAGATTGCCTGACCGTCAATATTTCCACACCGGCGGTGGGACCACGCTCGGGCAAGCGGCCCGTGATCGTGTGGTATCACGGCGGTGGATTCGATGCCGGATCGGGCAACGCCACCAGCTACGATGGGCGCAATTTGGCGCAGAAGCATGACGTCGTGCTCGTCACGGTGACGCATCGCCTGAACGGATTCGGCTTTCTATATCTCGCAGATTTGTTTGGGCCTGAGTACGCCGATTCAGGCAACGCGGGCATACTCGACTGCGCCGCCGCACTGCAGTGGGTACATGACAACATTGCAAACTTCGGCGGTGATCCGGCGAAGGTGACCATTGTCGGTCAATCCGGCGGTGGCGCCAAAGTCGGCGCCTTGATGAGCATGCCCGCCGCCAAAGGCCTGTTTCAGCGGGCGATCGGCCAGAGCGGCGCCATGTTGCATGCAAACTCGATTCAGACAGCGGCTGCTGGTGCCAAGCGATTGGTGGATGCCTTGGGCGTCAAGAGTATCACCGAGCTGCAGGCCGTTCCGCCGGAGCGATTGCTGGCAGCGATCGGGCAAGCTCGATTGCTGACAGGCCCGGTGGTGGACGGGAGGGCCCTGCCGCACCAACCGTTCGATGCCGACTCGCTGCCGCTGTCGCGCGCTGTTCCGTTCATGGTCGGCACCAACGAAACCGAGTCCACGTTCTTTCCGATGATGCCGCTGGATCCGATCGACGACGCCAAGTTGCTCGCGTTGACCAAAGGCATGAGCCATGTCGACGATGCCGGCGCGGCAAAATTGATCGAGGTGTTTCGCCACACGTATCCGGGCAAGGATGACACCTACCTGTTGCAACTCATTTCGAGCCAAACCAGCCCGACCCAACTGAACATCATCATCGAAGCGGAGCGCAAGGCTGACCAGGGAGGCGCCCCGGTATATGTGTATTATTTCACCAAGCACACGCCGGTACGCGACGGCAAGCTGCGCGCGGTGCACACCCTGGAAATTCCGTACGTCTTCGACAGCCTCGCGCATGCGGCGCCCATCATCGGGCCGGTGACTGCCGAGCAGCAAGCGCTTGCCGATAAAGTCAGTGCAGCGTGGGTCAGTTTCGCGCGTACTGGCGATCCCAACAATGCCAAGATCCCGCATTGGCCGGCCTTCAATACCAAGACGCGGCCCATCATGGTGATCGATGATCAGTGGCATGCGGCCGACGATCCTCTGCGCGACACACGCCTGGTCATTGCCGAGCTGAAAATCAGTACTCCGCCGGCGACCATAGGACCGCCGCCGCCGCCGCCCGGAGGAATGCCTCCAGGAGGAATGCCACCTGGGGGCATGCCACCCGGAGGGATGCCTCCCAATGGAATGCGGCCGCCGCCGCCTGGAGGGATGCCTCCCGGCGGGATGCCGCCCCCACCGCCCGGGGGTCAGCCGCCTGGATGAGGCGCAGCTCCAGCGGTAGGCATGCATCGCGTTGTTTCGGAAAGTCGCGGCTGCGCGACATGACAATTAAGGATATCAATTGAAGAAATCCATTCGGATTGCACCGCTATTGCTGGCCGCTGCGCTCTGTTACGTACAATTGACCGGAGCGGCGGCTTTGGCGGAGTCCAACCAAAAGCGACCTGCCGCTGCGCCAGACGATCTTTCGGGCACCTGGCAACGCGATTTTCTTGCCGGCAGTTTTGCACCTCCAGGGATACCTTCGCGGGGGCGAACGGGTGCTTTCCCCGGCGGCGCACCGCCCCCGCCTCCGGGCGGTTTTCCCGGCGGTGCACCGCCCGCTGCGCCACCGGGCGGTTTTGCCGGCGGCCAGCCCCCCGGTCCCCCTCCGGGTGCGCCTGGGGGTGGGGGGGTCCTACCAACGCAACAGCCACTCAGTGAGCGGGTGCCCACCCTGCCCAACGGCACGGTCATTCCATTACGCCCGCAGTTCTTGCCGCTGTATCGCGAGCTCGAGGCGAAGCGGGACGCAGCAAGCGCATATTCAACTTCCAAATCCGGTTGCAAGCCTCTGGGTACGCCGGAAAACATGATGGGCGCCCCGCCGTATCCGATCCGCATCGTGCAGAAGCCGAATTTCATCGCGATCCTGCTCGAGGAGGGTTGGTATTTTCGGACCATTTATATGGGCGGCAAGCATCCTGAGGAGATCAATCCGAGCTTCAACGGCCATTCGATCGGACACTGGGAAGGCAAGACGCTGGTGGTGGAGACGGTCGCATTGCGGGAGGAGGTTTTGAATTTCATCAGCTTGCCGCACAGCGCCGAGATGAGGATCGTCGAGCGTATTCGGCGCACCGCTCCCGATAAATTGGAAGACCGCATCGAGATCAACGACCCCGTCATGTATAGCAAACCATTCGCGTTCACCTCGGTATTCAACAGAACGCGCGAAGAACAGATCGAGTATGTATGCGAGGACAGAACACCTTGATCGTGTTGCCACGGGTCTTGCATTGATGGCTATGGTGGTTGCCGAAGGGTTCAGGCCGCTCCGGCAAACGATACCGGCAAGGATTTCGCAATACGGCGCAGACATTCCGCAAATAGGGTTGCCGCAGCGGAATTCGCGTCGCCGGCCCGATAGAAAGCGGTGATGGTCGTGGTCGGAAATCGCCAATCACCCGAGAGTTCCCGAGACGTGCCATCGATCAACGAAGGCGCCACGACCATGGACGAGGCAACGGCGATGTATCCGGTAATCGGTATGAGCTTGCGCACTGCGATCAGGGATGATGTTTCGATGAAGTGGCGCGGAAGATCCAATGCATGACGCGCGAATTCCTTTTCTATCAATTGGTACAGGGGGCCCGGCGGGCTGGGAAGAATCCACTTCTCGGTTGCGACCAGCCGCTTCAGGCTAAGATGCTGTTGAGTGAAAAGTTTGTGGCTATTGTGGGCAAATATGCCGACATGCTCGGTGGCGAGTTCCTCCGCAATCAGGTCCTCGTAACCATCATCACTGATCCTCGTTCCCACCACGATATCGAGTTCACCCAGCCGCAGCAGCTTGAGCAGCGTATCCGTGGGACCCTCGACAAGGCGAACATGCGAGCCCCGCTTGCTTTTGTCGAACTCCTTTACGGCCAGCGGCACCAGCAGCGACATCGACAAAAAGGTGCCGCCGCAGGCCAGCGGTCCTCCCGTACGGCCCTTCATTATCTTCAGCGTGGTGGCGGCGCGCTCGAGTTCGCAATCGACGGCGCGTACATGTTCCAAAAGCGCCTGCCCGAATTCGGTGGGATAGACTCCCTTGGCGACCCGCGTCAGCAAGCGCGCGCCGACGGCGGCTTCCAGCTTTCCAATACTACGGGTCAGCGCCGGTTGCGACATGTGGATCGCCATCGCCGCACGATTGATACTTCCCGCATCGACCACCGCTTTCAAATGCAGCAGGTTGTCGAAATACCGCGACAATAGATTGGGCACGGGGAGAGCTTGAACGCTATACATTGGGCACCTCGGTGCGTGTGCTATGTGAGACTTTGCCGCCTCAAACCGGCGTGAAGCATGGCACCATAGGCCCGCCCACGGTTTTTTTGAACACCATTCTGACCCTTTGTCCGATGTGCAGCGCATCAAAGTCGCAATCCACCAGGCTTGTCATCATGGTCGGCCCTGCGTCCAAGGTGACATACGCGATCACGAAAGGCGGCTCGCTGCGGCGCATCACGCTGTAGCTGTAGATGATCCCGGCGCCCCCGGTTTCTTGCCACTCCGTGGGACCCCAGCAAAAAGGGCAAATGGCGCGCGGATACCAGTGCGGTCTTGCGCACGAAGTGCATTTGCGAGTCAGGAATCGTCCTTGCGCGGCTGCTTGATAAAACGGCTCTGCTTCGGGCGTCATCGGCGGAGGCGGAATGAGGCGCTCGGACATGGGAATCACTCTCTCTCCAATACCAGGGTGGCACTACCATGACGGCTGCCGAGAAGACTTCCCGTGCCATGCGCGAGAGCAAGGTCGCAGTTGCGGACCTGCACCTGGGGATGCGCCTCGCCGCGCAACTGCCTGACCGCCTCGATCACTTTGGTGAGGCCGCCGCGGTTGCTCGGGTGATTGTTGCACAGGCCGCCGCCGTCGGTGTTGAGCGGCAGTCTACCGATGCCCGATATGAGGTTCCCGTCAGAGACGAATCGCCCGCCGGCGCCTTTCGCGCAGAATCCCAAGTCCTCGAGTTGTATGAGAACGGTAATGGTAAAGCTGTCATAGATAGATGCATACTTGATGTCGCTCGGCGTGACGCGGGCTTCGGCAAACGCAGCAGGACCGGACCAGACAGCCGCGGAATAGGTGAGGTCTAAGTCGCCGCCCATCTGCCCTTTCATCGCCTCGCCCGCGCCGCGAATTTTCACGAGCGGTCGCTTCAAAGCGCGCGCGATTTCCGGGCGCACCACGATGATGGCGCCGCCGCCGTCGGTGACCACGCAGCAATCGAGCCTATGGAGGGGATCGGCGACCACAGGCGAGGCCAGAACATCCTCGACAGTGACGATCTCGCGCAGCATTGCATTCGGGTTGTACTGAGCATGATGGGAAGCGGCAACTTTGATCCAAGCGAGCTGTTCGGCGGTGGTCCCGAAGTCGTGCATGTGACGCATGGCGCACATCGCGTATAAATTCACCGTCGAGGGTGCGTAGGGAACTTCCCAGGGCGCATCCGGCACGTTGGCGGCGGCGGCGCGCGGTTTGGTTCCCGAATGCCCCTCGCTGCGCGGGCGCCCACCCAGTGTGATGAGCGCCACATTGCATTTGCCTGCCGCGATGGCCTCGGCGGCGTGAGCAACATGCGCGATATAAGACGCTCCACCGATGTCGGTGCTGTCGAAGTGACGCACGCGCAGATTCAAGTAGTCGAGCATGCTGAGCGGCCCCAAGCCCGGCGCGTCGCCGGCGCAGAAATATCCGTCGATATCCGCGCGCTCCAATCCCGCATCGGCGAGCGCGCCTACGGCCGATTCGGCATGCAGCTCCGCGACGGATTTCTCGGGGGCTTTGCGCGTAGGGTGCTCGTACACTCCGCCGATGTACGCCTTTGCGGTAAGTACTGTCATGCCGCATTTTATCGATATTGTTGGGTCAATAGGGTATAATTTCGTCAATGGTGAGCAATGGTTGGAAAGAAACGCCGGTAGCAATCGCAGGCGGCGGCCCGGTCGGGATGACCCTGGCCTTGGAATTGGCGCGCTGCGGAATTTCATCCGTTTTGGCTGAGCGCAATGCAACGACCACGCGGCATCCGAAAATGGATATCACCAATGCTCGCAGCATGGAGCTGTTCAGGCGTCTGGGTTTAAGCCCGGCGCTGCGCAAAGCGGCGGTGCCTGAAGAGGACAATTTCGACGTCTCGTGGGTCACCACTATGACGGGGCATGAGCTGCATCGCTTCCGTTATCCGAGCGTCACCGAGCTTCGAGCGCATATACAAGCGCACAATGATGGGTCGCAGCCGGTCGAGCCGCCGATGCGTGTTTCACAAGTGGAAATCGAGCCGGTGCTCAAAGCGGCCATCGACGCGGCGCCGGCGGTGACGGTCCGCTTCGGCACTGCGTTCGAGCATTTGACTCAAGACGGGGAGGGCGTCACCGCGGTTTTCCGCGATACCGCGAGCGGCGCGACCGAGACGATTCGATGCCAATATCTGGTGGGCTGCGACGGCGCGGGCAGCCTGGTACGCAAGTGCATCGACGTCGGCGTCGATGGGGACAGCCGGGTCGTCGAGCGTTTCACCACCTACTTCCGATCGGACGCCGCGCTGCTCAAACGCTGGGGTCTTGCCTGGCATTATCAGTCGCCGCTCGGTACCTTGATCGCGCAAAACGACCGCGACCTGTGGTCGCTCAATAGCCGTTTTCCGGAAGACTGGGACTTCACGAATACCGATCCCTCGGCTTTGCTGGTACGGTTTCTCGGAACTCAGATCGAGCACCAGGTGCTCGTAGCCAACCGCTGGGCGCCGCACCTGTTGGTCGCCGATTCCTATGCCAGCGGCCGTGTCCTCATTGCCGGCGATGCCGCCCACCAATACATTCCCACCGGCGGCTACGGCATGAATACAGGCATTGGCGATGCCTGCGATCTGGGTTGGAAACTCGCCGCCGTGCTGCGGGGCTTTGCCGGACCTGGGCTGCTCGGCAGCTACGAGGCCGAGCGGCGCCCGGTGGGTTTGCGCAACCGCGCGGGGTCGGGCGCGCACATGGAGGCGCGCCGCAAAATCTTCGCGCTCTACCGTGAAGCCGGCGTGTACGCGCACGGCGAGCCGAGCGAGCAGGTACGCGCGCAGCTGCGATGCGGCATCGCCGATATAGGAAATGCGGAAAACGAAAGTACCGGCATTGAAATGGGTTACTCGTATGCGGGTTCGCCAGTGATCTGCACGGATGAGCATGAAGCGGCGCCCGACGATCCACGCCGCTACCAGCCCAGCACGGTGCCAGGGGTGAGACTGCCGAACGTTGTGCTCGAGGATGGGACGCCTTTGCACGATCGACTCGGCGTGTGGTTCACGCTGCTGGCGGTGCAAGTACCGCCGAGCGAGGAGTTGGTGAAGGCCGCGGCGCGCCGAGGATTGCCGCTCAAGGTCATTGAGCTGCCTTCATCGACCGTTGACATCTATGGTCGTGGGCTGCTGCTGGTCCGCCCCGATCAGCACATTGCTTGGCGCGGCGCGGGGGGGCTCGCCGCCGTCGATGCGGATCGCCTCCTGCATACGGTTCTCGGTGGGATGCCGGCATGATCAACAAGATCGTGCGGTCGATGGCGGAGGCCATGCAGGGTCTGAGGAGCGGCTCGACGGTCTTGATCGGCGGCTTCGGCGCGGTCGGCCAGCCGCTGCAGCTCATCGATGGCCTGATTGAATCGGGAATCTCGGATTTGACAGTGGTGGCCAATAATGCGGGCAATGGCCGCACCGGACTTGCCCGACTGCTGGAGCTTGGCAGGGTGCGGCGCATCCTTTGTTCGTTTCCGCGAAGCGCCGGTTCGGTGGTGTTCGAAGAGTTGTACCGCGCCGGCAAGATCGAACTCGAGATCGTTCCGCAGGGTACTCTGGCTGAACGCATGCGGGCCGCCGGCGCGGGCGTCGGGGCATTCTTTACGCCGACTTCAGTGGGCACGCCGCTCGCGCGAGGCAAAGAAGTGCGCGAACTCCAGGGCCGCGAGATGGTGCTCGAATATGCGCTGAAGGGCGATGTCGCGCTGATCGAAGCGTGGCAGGCCGATCCTTGGGGCAACCTGACGTTCCGGGATGCGGGCCGCAATTTCAATCCGGTGATGTGCACTGCGGCGGATTGCACCATCGTGCAAACCCAGCATGTGGTGAAACTTGGCGAGTTGAATCCCGAACACATCGTGACCCCGGGGATCTTCGTCGACCGGGTGCTGCATGTCCCCTACGGCGATCCGCCGATCTTTTTCGTTTAGGACATTCCCATGGACGCAGCCAAGCAAGCCAAGATCTGGAGCCGCGCGCAGATGGCCGCTCGGGTAGCGCGCGACATACCCGAGGGCTGGTACGTGAATCTCGGCATCGGCATGCCGACCATGATCGCGGACCACGTACCGCTCGAGCGCGAAGTGATTTTCCATTCCGAGAACGGCGTGCTCGGAATGGGTCCGGCGCCGCCGAAGGAAGCCATCAATCCGTGGTTGGTGAATGCCGGCAAGCAGTACGTCACCTTGCGCACCGGCGGCGCCTATATCCATCACGCCGACAGCTTTGCGATGATTCGCGGCGGACATCTCGACCTGTGCGTGCTGGGGGCCTTTCAGGTCGCCTCGAACGGCGACATCGCCAATTGGTCCACCAGCGAGAATGACACCGCTCCGGCGGTCGGCGGTGCGATGGACCTGGCGGCCGGTGCGAAGCGTCTGTGGGTGTTGATGGACCATGTGACCAAGGAGGGCAAACCCAAGCTGGTCGACAAGTGCTCCTATCCCCTGACGGCGCCGCATGCGGTCAAACGTGTGTACACCAATCTTGCGGTGCTCGAGGTGAGGTCTCAGGGTTTCGAGGTCATCGAATTGGCGCCGGGTTTGTCTCGCGAGGAGCTGCAGGCACGAACCGAGGCGGAGCTGATTTTTCGTTGAACAGCCGCACGCCGCAATGGGACGTGGTCGTCATCGGCGGCGGCAATGCAGCGCTGTGCGCCGCCATCACCGCTCGCGAGGCCGGCGCGTCGGTCTTGGTACTCGAGCATGCGCCGCAAGCAATGCGCGGCGGAAACAGCCGCCACACCCGCAATCTTCGCGCCATGCATGCCGCTCCGACCGCGGTGCTGACCGAGTCGTACCATGAGGACGAATATTGGGACGACCTGCAGCGAGTCACCGCGGGCCATACCGACGAGCATCTGGCGCGCATGACCATCCGCGGGTCGGCGGATGCGCTGCCGTTCATGGTCCGCTGCGGAGTTCGATTCCAGCCGAGCCTGACAGGCACGCTCAATCTGTCGCGCACCAATGCGTTTTTCCTGGGCGGAGGCAAGGCGCTGGTCAATGCCTACTATGCGCACGCCGCGCGGATCGGCATCGACGTGCTGTACGACACCGAAGTGCGGGACATCACGCTGGAGAATGGCCGAGTGCGCAAGCTCACCGTCACCAGCCGCGGATTTCCGCTGGACGTGCGTGCCAAGGCGGTGGTGGTATCTTCCGGAGGATTCCAAGCTAACATCGGTTGGCTCAAGGAGAGCTGGGGCGAGGCGGCGGAGAATTTCCTGATCCGCGGCACGCCCTACGCCACCGGCGGCGTGCTGCGCAATCTATTGCAGCAAGGCGTGGCATCGGTCGGTGATGCGACCCAATGCCATGCGGTCGCGATCGACGCGCGTTCGCCAAAATTCGACGGCGGCATCGTTACCCGGCTCGATTGCGTGCCCTTTTCGATCGTGGTCAACCGCGCAGCCCAGCGTTTCTACGATGAAGGTGAGGACGTCTGGCCCAAACGCTACGCCATCTGGGGCCGCTTGGTGGCGCAGCAGCCGGGCCAGATCGCCTATTCGATCTTCGATGCCCGCAGCGAGAAATTATTCATGCCGTCGGTTTTTCCCGCGATCAAGGCCGACACCATCGGCGAACTCGCGTTGAAGCTCGATCTGGACGCGGCGACTTTGGAGGCGTCGGTACGGCGCTTCAACGCCGCCTGCCAGCCCGGCAGGTTCGACAGTTCGCGGCTGGACGGCTGCCATACCGCCGGTCTCGATCCGCCGAAGAGCAACTGGGCGAGGCCCATAGAGAAACCGCCGTTCATCGGTTACCCGCTGCGCCCCGGCATTACGTTCACTTATCTCGGGGTGCGCGTCGATGAGCGGGCGCGCGTCATCATGCACAATGGCGAGCCCACGGCCAATCTACTGGCCTCGGGCGAGATCATGGCCGGCAGCATTCTAGGCCGCGGGTATTTAGCTGGATTTGGGATGACCATCGGCACGGTATTCGGGCGCATTGCTGGGCGCGAGGCGGCGAA
>JALYIW010000135.1 GCA_030775625.1 Pseudomonadota bacterium
CGGCATGTCGGTTACAATGTCATTTGTGATCGCCCAAACCAACGTCGCTGCGCCCATTTCTTCGGACCGCCCTATCGCATGCATTCAACATCGAGCACGGACCCGTTGTCGTTCCTGACCCATGGCAGTGAGCTTGCGGCCCTGATCCGCGAATTTGACTGGAAAAAGACCGCCCTCGGTCCGATCAGCCGATGGCCTGCCCATGTCAAAATTCTGACGTCGATCGCCCTGAGCTCTGACCTGGCAATGGTCATGTTGTGGGGGGCCAGCGGCGTGATGATCTACAACGACGCCTACGCGGAATTCGCGGGTGGTCGACATCCGCAACTGCTCGGTAGCGATGTCCTGATCGGCTGGCCGGAGGTGGCCAATTTCAACCGGCAAGTGCTGGACGCTGTTCTTAAGAACGGCCGGACGCTTGCCTATCGGGATCAGCATCTTGTGCTGGCGCGCAGCGGCGTCCCGGAGGATGTATTCCTCAACCTGGACTACAGTCCGATCACGGACGACGCCGGCAAACCGGCCGGTGTCCTCGCGATCGTGCGGGAAACGACCGATCGAATACACACCGAACAACGCCTTCGCATCGCGCAACAGGCCGGTCATGTCGGGACGTTCGAGTGGTACCCGGAGTCGGGCAAGCTCGACGTATCCGACGAGTATCGCAGAATCTGGGGATTGAGCCCGAACGTGGATGTGACGGCCGACCTGCTCGTCGGTCTATTGCATCCGGAGGACCGCGCTATCGCTGGTCCATCCAAACTTGAAATGGCCAATCCGCTTGAATATGCCGAATATCGGAGGGTCGATCCCTTAACGAAGAAGATTCATTGGATCGCCCGACGTGGCGAAGTCGTCTCCACCTCCGGGATAGAAGCGCGGCGTTTTGTTGGCATTGCCTACGACATCACCGAAATCAAGGAAGCCAGGCAGCAGACCGAGATCAGCGAAGCGAAATGGCGCGGCCTCTTTGAAGAAATGCATGAAGGCTTCTTTGTCGGAGAAGCCATCCGCGACAATGCTGGCCGCATGATCGACTTCAAATTCGCGGAGCTCAATCCTGCTTTCGAGAAACAGACGGGCATCGCTGCGGCGGCCGCCGCTGGGCGGTCCGTCAGGGAGGCCATTCCCGGGATCCAGGAAGACCTCATCGCCACATATGCCAAAGTGGTGGACACCGGCGAGCCCGTTCAGTTCGAGGTTCATGTAGCCGCGCTTGGCGACCGTTGGTACGAAGCCCGCGCTCGGCGTACAGGACCGGAACGCTTCGCCGTCCTCTTCCTGGATATAACGGCGCGCAAGATTTCAGAGCAGTCGGTGCAGGCCAGCGAGACGCGGTTTCGCCTGCTTGCACAGTCGATGCCAAACCACGTCTGGACCGCAAAAACCGACGGTATGCTCGACTGGTTCAATGATCGCGTCTACGCCTACGGCAACTCCCCGCCGGGATCGCTTGACGGCGACGGCTGGGCGGTTCTCGTCCATCCCGATGACATCGGTGCCGCGGCGGCGGCATGGGCCGGCGCCCGCGAGCGCGGTGAACCTTATGAGACCGAATTTCGGCTTCGCCGCTTTGACGGAGCGTATCGCTGGCATATCGCGCGCGCCGTGCCGATTCGAGATGCCTCGGGAAAGATCGATCAGTGGATCGGCACCAACACCGATATCGAGGATCAAAAAGCTGCAGAATCCAGACTTGCGGTACTAGCCGAAACCCTCGAACAGCGCGTTGAGGAGCGCACGTCCGAACTGCTCAAGACGCAGGATGCGCTTCGGCAAAGCCAGAAGATGGAAGCAATCGGCAATCTGACCGGCGGCGTCGCGCACGACTTCAACAATCTGCTGCAGGTCATATCCGGCAACCTGCAACTCCTCACCAAGGATATCGCCGGCAACGACCGTGCCGAGCGGCGTGTTGCGAATGCGCTGGCCGGCGTCAGCCGGGGCGCAAAGCTGGCGAGCCAATTGCTGGCGTTCGGACGCCGCGCTGCGTTGGAGCCGAAGGTCGTTAACATAGGACGGTTCGTGTCTGGTATCGACGACATGCTCCGCCGTGCAATCGGCGAAGGCGTCGAGATCGAGACTGTCGTCGCCGGCGGTCTTTGGAACACGTTCATTGATCCCACGCAGGTCGAGAACGCTCTTTTGAACTTGGCGATCAACGCACGCGATGCAATGGACGGAACCGGCAAGCTGACAATTGAGGTAGGAAACTCATCTCTGGACGACGAGTATGCACACGCACAAGACATTGCGGCCGGCCAGTACGTGATGCTGGCTGTCACGGATACTGGCGCCGGCATGACACCCGAAGTCATAGCGCAAGCCTTCGAACCCTTCTTTTCAACCAAGCCAGAAGGAAAAGG
>JALYIW010000136.1 GCA_030775625.1 Pseudomonadota bacterium
GTACCTGAAACCAGCGCGTCTACCAGTTCCGCCACCTGGGCAAGATGGGTGCCATCGCGAGGCGCAGAAATGTACGCACTGGCTGCGGGGTTGTCAATTTTTCTCTCGGCGCATCAAGGGCGCGCCGAGCCGGCGAATTCAATACCCCTTGAACGAATACCCAACGGTGACGCCGACGGTGCGTGGTCGCGACACCACGTTTTGGTACCGATTGCCCCAGAACGTCGGGTCCGTTATGGCGTTGATGCCGAGAGTGTTGGTGATGTTGTCGACATACACGGCGCCAAGCCAGTGCGTGCGCGCGTAGGTGACGCGACCGTCCACCATCGTATAGCCGGGAACCGGCAGGGCCGTTGCCGATATCGACGACAGGAGCGAGCTCTTGTAATGCCCGTCGAGCGCGAAGCGCAGCTCGCCTCCCGCGACTTCGACGTCGGCGTATTCCAGCGAGAGCGCGATACTGTTCTTGGGCGTGCCGGGCAATGGGCCGCCGGCCGCGGGCAGCGGAACCGTGGCATTTTGGGAAAATATGAAGTTGAACGAGGTCAACTTCGTCTCATCGTAGGTATACCCCAGCTTTGCCGCGAGATGCCGCGTAATGCCGGCGGTCAAATCGAGCTCGACTCCGCGACTGTAGGCGTTACCCACATTCGCTGCGGAGGGCAACGACAGCGGTGTAAGAGAGGTGCCTTCCTGAATATTGTGCCACTCGATGTCGTAGATGGCGCCGGAGTAGCTGAAGCGATTTGCCAGCACGCCTTTGATGCCGATCTCGTAGTTGTCCGCCTTGTCGGGTTGAATCGTCAGCAGTTCCGGGTTGGTGCAGTAGAAACCGGCATTGGGACTTCCTGCCGGGCAAGTCGTTCCGACCGTTCCCTGGCGAGCCGGCAATGGCTGCTGCAACGGCAGTGCATTGATGCCGCCGCGCCGGAAGCCTTGCGACCAAGTCGCATACACCAGATTGGATTTATCGAGTTGATAGGCCGTGTTGACTTTCCACAACGCGCGTTTCCACTCATCGCTGCCGCTGTTGTTGGAGATGAACCCGGGACCATCGAACAACAACCCGGTTTGCTGCGCTTGCGACACCGTCTGTTTGAACAGGCGGGTGCCGCCGGTAAGGCTCCAGTCGGATGTCAGATGCCAAGTCAATTCGCCAAACACCGCCATGTCCTTGAAACTCGTTTCGACATCGCCGATGTAAGTTTGATCGGTCACGATCGGAATACCGTCGATGGTGGTACCCGGGGCGTATTCGCCGGCGCCGCAGGCCGATGCGTTGACTCCGCCTAAGTCGGTCGGGGGGTACAAGCCCGAACTCGTGCAGGCATTGTAAAAATCATTGTACCCGGGGTAGTACTCGTGTTCCTGAATGTAGGTTTTCTCGTTCTTGTAAAAGAATCCGGCGATCCAGTCGAATGTGCCGCCGATCTTGGATGCGAAGCGAAATTCCTGCGAGTAGAGCTTGTCGTCGAGTTGGTCGAGCGCGCTGATGATATTGCGCGGATTTTGACCATACAGATTCTGGTAGAAATTGAAGTTCGCGTACTCCGCGGTCAAGTCGGAGTGAGTGGTATTGTTGTGATGCGCCCAAGAGCTGGACGAGGTCAAGGTGGCGAAGCCGAAATCGTAATCGACGTTGAGCGCGACCACGTTGACATCGTCGGTCGTGCCTTCCGGAGTGACGTCCGCGTTGGTCAGACGATCCGTGCCCGCGGGCACCGTCGCCGGGGCGAGCGACAACAGGTTCGGCGGCGATGAAACGGGGGTTTGCTGCCCCAAGGGCAGAAACTGGTTCGCGGCCGCGATTGGCTGAGTGTAGGCGAGGGGGTTCGCCGCCGCATAGGGAAAGCCGTCCGCGGTACTCCTTTGGTAATAATAAGAGAGTTGTGCCTTGAGGTCTTCGCTGGGGGCCCACAGCATCGATATTCGCGCGTTGCGGTATTGATATGCATTGACTCCATCCTTCGAATAGGTCTTCACCCCAATTTGCGGACTCAAGCCCACCGGGTTGCTTGGCGTCGTGGGCTGCGACAGCACCGGAACCCCGGATGAATCGAGCACGTAAAGGTTGGTTTGATTGATGAAGCCGGCATCGTCGCTTGCGCCGGCGTTTATGCGCAATGCCAGCGTGTCCGACTGCGGCAGATTGACCATGGCGCTGATGTCTTCGTTGTTTGCGTGCGTGTGGGCGGTTTTGCTCAATCCTACTTCCACCTTGGAATCGAAGGCGCCGGGGTCGGGCGCGTTCTGCACGAATCGAATCGTGCCGCCGAGCGAGCCTGAGCCGTAGAGGGTTCCCTGCGGCCCGCGTAGGACTTCGACACGGTCGAGGTCCTGCAGACGCAGGTTGACGAACAATGGGGTATCGTCGACGTAGGTGGCCACGGGCGGTACGACCGAGGTTGCGAGTCCTTCCTGGAAGGCCAGAGACTCGCTGTTCAATCCGCGGATAATCAGCGTGCTACCGTTGACGCCGCCGAACGGTCCTCGGTCGGTGTAATTGACTCCGGACATCGAATGGGCGAGCCCGGCGATGTCTTGGATGCCGGCTTGCTCCAAAGCGCTACCGGACACGGCGGTAATACTGAGCGGAATATCCTGAACGGAGAGCGCGCGACGGGTTGCCGTGACCGTCACTTCTTGCAAGAGATTGTCTTCCGAAGGGGCGGGCGCTGCGCCTAAGGGCCCGCCGTACAAAACTGCGAGCACCGCTGAGGTCACCGATGTGACTCTTCCGATTTGACGGCACCGAAGTGATGCGTCAATGGAGGGTGGTCGCGAGCGGGAATATTTTTTCATCGGGAACTCCTCGATCAGATGTGGTCTGCACCCTTGAGGAATTCGCGCGAGTTTCGGGATTTTCCCAGGCTAGGGAGACACTCCCGAGGACGCGTGCGCCTCCTCGACTTGTTCTCCCGGGCTTTTATCCCGCCGTGCATCCTTAAAATTAAGGACTGCCTCTCTCGGACCAGCCGCCTGCCAAAGCAGGCCGGAACCCTAGACGCACATTTTGTTCAGGACCGTGCAAATGCCGTGCCTACGGCGTCGCGACCCGCGGACTTGC
>JALYIW010000137.1 GCA_030775625.1 Pseudomonadota bacterium
GTGAAGTCCTGTCCCTTGCCTTCGCCGCCGGCAATCATCACCAGCGGACCCTGCATTCCCGCCACGGCGGCAATGGTCGCACCGACATTCGTGCCCTTGGAGTCGTCGATGAATCGCACTCCCGCGACATCGGCGACCCAGGCCGAGCGATGCGCGAGACCCGCAAAGGACTGAAGCGCCGCCAGCATGGCGGACATGGGCAGCCCGGCGGCTTCGCCCAAGGCGAGCGCCGCGAGGGCGTTGGCGGCATTGTGCAGTCCGGAGATTTTCATGCGGCTGATATCGAGCAATTCCTTGCCGCCGCGCGCCAGCAGGGTTTTTCCGTCCGCGCGCAGCAGCGAAAAATCCGCGTCCGTGTGTTCGATGGAAAAGGTCACGACCTGCGGCGAGTCATGGCGCATGGCCGCCACCCAGGGGTCGTCCGCGTTCAGCACCACCGTCGACGCCTCGGCAAATATCCGCGACTTGGCGAGCGCATAGGCCGCCACCGAGGGGTAACGATCCAAATGATCCGCCGTCACGTTCAACACCACCGCCGCTTTCAGCCGCAGCGAGGACGTGGTCTCGAGTTGAAAGCTCGACAGTTCCAGCACGTACAAATCCGGTACCGGCTGCTCCAGCAAATCCAACGCGGGCTTGCCGAGATTGCCGCCGGCCAGCACGCGGCGACCGGCGGTCGCGGCCATGAGCGCAACCATGCTGGTGACCGTGCTCTTGCCGTTGGTACCGGTTATGCCGAGCACCGGCGCCTGCGCGGCGCGCGCAAACAACTCGATATCGCCGAGCACTTCGATGCCGCGCGCTCTTGCGCTGCGCGCGATCGGTTCTTCGAGCGAAACGCCCGGCGACATCAACACCTGCGAGGCATCGTCGAGCAGCGACAAATCAAAGCCGCCGAGCCGGATATCGAGCGAATTCGCGAGATCGCCCAACTCCGCCAATCCCGGCGGCGCGCGCCGCGTGTCGGTGGCGCTCACGGGAATGCCGCGCTTGGCGAGATACCGCAGGCAGGATGCTCCCGTTTTGCCGAGACCAACGACGACGCTGTGCATCAGCGAATCTTCAGGGTTGCAAGGCCCGCCAACACCAGCACGAAGCTGATGATCCAGAAACGCACGATCACCTTGGGCTCCGCCCAGCCTTTGAGTTCGAAATGGTGATGGATGGGTGCCATTCGGAAAATACGTTTGCCCGTGAGCCGGAACGACGCCACTTGCAGCATCACCGACACGGTCTCCAGGACGAAGACGCCGCCCATGACGAACAACACGATTTCCTGGCGCACGATGACGGCGATGGTGCCGAGCGAGGCGCCGATGGCCAACGCGCCCACGTCGCCCATGAAGACCTGCGCCGGATAGCTGTTGAACCACAGAAAACCCAGACCGGCGCCCACCAAAGTGGCGCTGAATATCAGCACTTCACCCACGCCGGGGATGTACGGGATCTGCAGATAGGAGGCGAACTTGATGTTTCCCGTGACGTAGGCAAACACCCCGAGCGCCGCTGCCACCATCACCGCCGGCATGATGGCGAGTCCATCCAGTCCGTCCGTCAAATTCACCGCGTTGCTGCTGCCGACGATCACGAGATAGGTGAGCGCGACAAAGGCCGCGGTCGACATGGGAACCGCCACCGCCTTGAAAAAAGGCACATACAGCGAAATCTCGACCGCGGACAGGCGCAGGTGGTGCAGCGTCATGGCCGTGGTCAGGCCAACGGCCGATTGAGCCAGGTACTTGTAGCGCGCCGCCAAGCCCTTGGAATTGCCGACGACCAATTTCAAATAATCATCATAGAAACCGATCGAGCCGAAGGCCAGAGTCGTTACCAGCAGTATCCATACGAAGTGATTCGAAAGGTCGGCCCAGAGCAAGGTGCCCAAAACCATGGCAACCAATATCAAACCGCCGCCCATGGTCGGGGTGCCGGATTTTTGTAAATGCGATTGCGGCCCGTCGCTGCGCACCCGCTGCCCGATTTGATAACGGCTCAGTAAAGCGATCATGGTCGGACCGATGAACAGCGCCAAGGTCAGTGCGGTCACCGCCGCCAGAATTCCTCGCAGCGTCAGATATTGAAAGACATGAAATCCGGTGTAGTGGCGCGCCAGATATTCCGTTAGATAGAGCAGCATGACTAGCCCGCACTCATCATGGGACCCGGCCCGCCGTTGCCGCTGCCGCTGGTGAGCGCTTGCACGACGCGCTCCAAGCGATTGACGCGTGATCCCTTGACCAACACGGTGACGCCGGGCGCGATCTCGGATTGCACTCGGCGAATCAAGGAATCGGCGTCGCCGAACCATTCGGCCCCGGCGCCAAAGGTCTCCGCCGCTCGGCAACTCTGCGGACCCAATGCGAACAAGCGCTTGATTCCGCAATCGCGCGCGTACGCGCCCATGTGCGCGTGACTGTCTTGCGCATGCTCGCCGAGCTCGGCCATGTCGCCGAGCACCAGCCAGGTCACTCCATTGAGCGCCCGCAGCACTTCCAAGCCGGCGCGCACCGAACTCGGATTGGCGTTGTAGGAGTCATCGATGATCCAGCTATCGCGCCGTCCCGCCTTGAGCTGCAGCCGGCCCGCGACCGGACGGAAGTCGCCCAACCCCAAGGCGATTTGCTCGAGGGAAGCGCCGGCCGCGCCGGCTGCGGCCGCGGCGGCCAGCGCGTTGCCGACATTGTGCGCGCCGCCCGCTTTGAGCAGGATGGGGCACGCCCCCCCGGGAGACACCAGAGTGAACCGCGTGGCGAACTCGCCGCGCTCGATGGCCTGTGCGGAATCCTTGGCCGTGAAGTCCGCCTTCGCATGCACGGCGAAGGTGACGACGCGGCGCGCAGTGGCGACGCCGCGCCAGTAGCCGGCATAGGGGTCGTCGGCATTGATGATGGCCGTGGCGTCAGGCTCGAGGTTCGACACCATTTCGCCCTCACCTTGCGCGACGCCGTCCAGACTGCCGAAACCTTCGAGATGTTCGGCGCCGGCGTTGGTGATCAAACCGACCGTGGGCCGGGCCAATCGCACCAGTTCCGCCACGTCGCCGAGCCGATTCGCCCCCATCTCGACCACGGCGCTGCGATGCGAGGATTCCAATCGCATCAGCGTCAATGGCACCCCGATGTGATTATTGAGGTTGCCGTGAGTCGCCATGCAAAGACCCGTGCGCGCGAGGATGGCGGCGGTCATTTCCTTGGCGGTGGTCTTGCCATTGCTGCCCGCGACGGCCACCAGGGGCAAGGTGAATTCGGCGCGCCAGGCTTGCGCCAAGTGCTGCAGCGCGCGCAGCGCGTCCGGCACGATGACTTGCGGCACGGGATCGGGCAGGCGGTGTTCGACGATGGCCCCGACTGCGCCGCGCGCCGCGGCCGCCGTGACGAATTCCGCGCCGTCGAAGCTCGGCCCGCGCAGGGCGACGAACAGCGCGCCGGGCGCCAGAGTGCGGCTATCGGTCGCTACCGCGCCGTATGGGCGATCCTCGCCGATCAGTTCGCCGCCGACGGCCCGCGCCACATCCTGCAAGGTACGTTTCATCGGCGAGAGCTCGTGGCTCATGCGGCCACCCCAAGAAAACGCTGCGCTTCGAGGCGGTCGCTGAAACTGCGCCGAGTCGCGCCATAGATCTGGTAATCCTCGTGACCCTTGCCTGCGATCAGCACCACGTCCCCGGATTGCGCCTCCTTGAGCGCAGTCGCGATGGCATCGCCGCGGTCGTGGATGACCCGAGGGGTCCGCGATTTGATGCCTTTGGCGATGGCGCGTGTGATGGCCTCGGGATTTTCGGAACGCGGATTGTCGTCGGTGACGATGATCTGATCCGCGAGTTCGTCGGCGATGGCTCCCATGAGAGGACGCTTGCCCGGATCGCGGTCGCCGCCGCAACCGAACACGCACCACAAGGCGCCCCGGCAATGTTCGCGCAGGGCGCTCAACGCTTTGGCGAGCGCATCCGGCGTGTGGGCATAGTCGATCACGGCCATGGGCTTGCCGGCGGGCGGCGCCACGACTTCCATGCGTCCGGGAGGCGGCACGCACGCCGCCAGCACTCGCGCCGCATCCTCGAGCGGCACGCCGAGGGACAACAGGCAGGCGATCACCACCAGGCAATTCTCGGCGTTGAAGCGGCCCAGCAATTGGGCATGGACGTCGATCCTGCCGAAGCTGCCGTCGAGCCGCATGGCAATGCCATGCAGGCCCAGACTCACGCTGTCCGCATGCAAGGCGCGCTCGGCGAGCCAGCCGGATGTTCCCGCGCCGATCCAAATGGCGGTGAGCGGCGCCCGTCCCGCATAGCGCTGTGCGAATTCGCGGCCGAACGCATCGCCGATGTTGACGATGATGTGCTTAAGCTCGGGTGCAGCGAACAGGCGGGCCTTGGCGGCGCCATACGCCGCCATGGTCTCGTGGTAATCCAGATGATCGCGGCTCAAATTGGTGAAGGCGGCCGAATGAAACCGCACCCCGGCGACCCGCTCCTGGTCGAGCGCCTGCGAGGATACTTCCACGGCAATCTCGCGCACGCCGGCCGCACGCAGCTGCGCCAGTCGGCGATTCAGCGTCACCACATCAGGGGTGGTCAGCGTCGGCGCCGCAAGCGCCCCGATGCGGCCCCAACCGATGGTGCCGATGTATGCGGATGGCGACCCCAAGCGCTCCAGGCACTGTGTCAACAAATACGCGCAGGTGGTCTTGCCGTTGGTGCCCGTGATGCCCGTGATGCGCAGCTGCGAGGACGGCCATCGGAAAAAGCGATCGGCAATGCGGCCCACCAAACGGGTCAAGTCCGGTATGGCCGCGACCAACACGGAGGTGGGCAGCTGCGGAACTTCGACCTCGGGCCGCGGCTCCCAGAGCACGACGCCGGCGCCGCGGGCCACCGCGTCCGCGGCGAACTTCAGCCCATGCGCCGTTCGGCCCGGCAAGGCGAAAAACAAACTGCCGGCCCGCGCCTCGCGGCTGTCCAGAGTCATGTCGTCCACGCGTGATTCATTGGCCGCAATGGGCGCGATGCCATCGAGCAACCACATGAGAGAAGTGCTCATGGACCGTCATTCGCGCGCACTAAAGCCGCGGCCGGAACGTTCTGCAAATCATCGGGCGGCACGTCCATCAGGCGCAGCGCGCCCGACATCACGCTGGCGAACACCGGCGCCGCCACCGTGCCGCCCTGAGCCAATGTGCCGACTTGGCTCAAATCGCGGCTCGGCTCATCGATCACCACCACCGTGGCCAACTTCGGATGCGACGCCGGCACCAAGCCGGCAAATACCGCCATGATTCGGTCCGTGGAATAGCCGCCGGCGATTGCTTTGAACGCGGTGCCAGTCTTTCCGGATACCCGATAGCCGATGAGTGAGGCGCGGGTCGCGGTTCCGCCCTTCTGCACCACCTGCTCCATGAGTTGCACCAGATCACGCGCCACTTTCGGGTCCATCACCTGCTCGCCTTGCACGGGACCGGACACACGCTCGAAAGTGATGGGCCGCTTGATGCCGCCCGCACCGATGGTCGCATACGCATGCGCCAGCTGCAGAGGAGTGACCGACAACCCGTAGCCATGGGATAAAGTGGCAATGCCCACCGGCCGCCAGTGGGAGAAGTGGCTGAGCATGCCGGCCGACTCCCCGGGATAGTTGCTGCCGGTCACCTGGCCCAGGCCCAATCCCGTCAACGTGGCGTAGATCTGTTCGGGCCGCAGCGACAAAGCTACCTTCGCGGTGCCTACATTGCTCGACTTGGCGAGGATGGTGGCCAAATCGATGACGCCCAGATTGGTTTCGTCTTCTTCAACCTTGTTGCCGACCCTGAAAAATCCGGGCGAGGTGTCGACCACGCTGTCGGGACGATATTGGCCCGAGGCGAGCGCCGCGGCCATGATGAAGGGCTTGATGCTCGATCCCGGCTCGAAAATATCGGTTGCGGCGCGGTTGCGATACAGACCGGCTTTCAGTTGCTCGCGATCGTTCGGGTTGTACGAGGGCTGGTTCACCATGGCGAGCACTTCACCGGTATCGACGTCGATGACGATGACGGAGCCGGCATGTGCCCGATACTCCTGCATCGCCGCTTTCAATTCGCGATAGGCGAGGTATTGAATGCGCAAATCGATGCTGGTGACGAGATCTCGGCCCGGACGCGGCGAACGGATGCTTTCGACGTTTTCCACGTAGCGGCCGTACACATCTTGGATGACGCGCTTCGCACCGTCTTCGCCGTTCAGCAGCTGATCGAAACCGAGTTCGAGTCCCTCCTGGCCATTGTCATCGATGGTGGTGAATCCGACCACGTGACCGGAGACTTCACCCGCCGGGTAGTAGCGCCGGTACTCGCGGCGCGTATCCACTCCCGGTATGCCCAAGGCCTTGACCGCCGCCGCCTGCTCCGGCGGCATATGCCGCTGCAAATAGAGAAACTCGCGGTCGAGATTGGTGGTGATGCGCCTGGCGAGAGTCTGCTGATCTTGCTTCAAGGCCTTGGCGAGTCTTGGCAGCTGGTCGATATTGTCGTTAAGCTCCTGAGGATTGACCCATACGCTGTCCACCGGGGTGCTCACCGCGAGCGGTTCGCCGTTGCGGTCCGTGATCGCGCCGCGATGCGCCGCGATCTTGACCACGCGCATCGAGCGATCGTCGCCCTGTTTTGCAAGAAAACCGTGATCGACCAATTGCAGCT
>JALYIW010000138.1 GCA_030775625.1 Pseudomonadota bacterium
GAATGACAGAGTGACCGCTGGGAATTGGCCCTGGTGATTGATCGACAGATGCGTCACGTGCTGGGTGTCGTAGCCGGTCATGGCAGAGAGCGGTACCATCTGACCGGTGAGCGGGGATTTCAAATACAGCTTGTCCAGAGTGTTCGGATCGCCCCAGAGCGCCGGAGTGAGCTCCAATATCACATGATAGGCATTGAGCTGAGTAAAGAACTGGGCCGCCTGGCGCTGACCGAAAGAGTCGTACAAAGTCTGGTCGATTTCAGCCGGCTGAATGCCGAATCGCGCGGCTTGGTCGCGATCGATGGTCAGCGACAGCATGCCGCTGCTGGTTTGCTGGTCCGACGCCACATCGCTTAGCAGGGGCAGCTGTTGCAGCGAGGCAAGCAGCCGGGGCGACCACTCATTCAATTCGCGCAAATCCGAGTCCTGCAGCGTGTATTGGTATTGGGTGCGGGACCAGCGGCCGCCGATATTCAAATCCTGCGCGGCTTGAAGAAACAGCGTGGCGCCCGGCACTTCTGCCAATTGCCGCCGCAGACGGCTGATCACTTCGTCGGCCGTCGACGTGCGCTGATCGCGCGGCTTCAGAGCGATGTTGACGAAACCGTTGTTCACCGCGCGTTGGCCACCCAGGGCGGAGGCGTAGCCGGCGACGTCCGGATCCTGACCGACGACATCCGTTATCAGCCGCTGACGCCGTGTCATTTCCGCGAACGATATATCCTGCGGTCCATCGCTGATGCCAATGATGGTGCCGGTGTCCTGCTGCGGGAAGAATCCCTTGGGTATGTAGATGTACAGCGCGACGCTGGCCACCATCGTCGCAATGAACACCAATAGCGTCGAGCGCTTGTGATCGAGGCAAAAATCCAGACCCTTGGTGTAGGCGGCCAAGACTTTGTCGAACGCGCGTTCGACGGCCATATACGCCTTGCCGTGCTTGACATGCTTCTCATCGCGTAAAAAAAGCGCGCACATGGTGGGGGACAAGGTAAGGGCCACGAATGCGGAGATGACGATGGTCATGGTCATGGTGACGGCAAATTCGCGAAACAGCCGGCCGATGATGCCGCCCATCAGCAGCAGTGGAATGAACACTGCCACCAACGACAGGCTGATTGACATGATGGTGAAGCCTATTTCGCCCGCGCCCTTCAGCGTCGCCTGCATCGGCGACATCCCGGCCTCGATGTGCCGGTAGATGTTCTCCAACATCACGATCGCATCGTCCACTACGAAACCGACGGCGATGGTCAACGCCATCAACGACAGATTGTCGAGACTGTAGTCGAACAGGTACATCATGGCGACGGTACCCAACAAGGCGAGCGGCACGGTGACGCCGGGGATGATGGTGGCCCAGGCGTTGCGCAGGAACAAAAAAATCACCATCACAACCAGCGCTATGGTCAGCAACAGCGTGATTTCCACATCGTGCACCGAGGCTTGGATGGTCGTGGTGCGATTTATCAGGGTATCGACTTTAATCGACGGCGGCACCGAGGCGATGGCGTGCGGCAGCAAACTCTGCACTCGCTGCACCGTTTCGATGACGTTGGCCCCGGCTTGTTTGAACACTTGCAGCAGGATGCCGGGCTTGCCGCTCTGCCAGGCGGTCAACAGCGCGTTTTCCGGCCCGTCGACGGCCACGCCGATATCTCGAATGCGCACCGGTGCGCCATTTTTGTAGGCCACGACCACATCGTTCCATGGCGCGGCTTTCAGCAGCTGATCGTTGTCGTAAATCGTCATGCTGCGTTGCAGGCCGTTGATCGAGCCCTTGGGCGCATTGACGGTGGCGACGCTGATGACGTTCGCCACATCCTCCATTTCCAAACCGAGTGCGGCAAGTTTTACCGGGTCAATCTGCACTCGGATGGCCGGTTTTTGTTGTCCGCCGATGGCTACTTGCGCGACGCCGGGGATCTGCGATATCTGCTGCGCGAGAATATTCTCGGCATAGTCGTCGACCGTGGTCACCGGCAGCACGTCGGAATGCACGGCGAACATGATTATCGCCGAGTCCGCCGGATTGACTTTCCGGTAGGAGGGCGCGTTCGGCAAGTTTTTGGGCAGCTGACCGCTGGCGGCGGAAATCGCCGATTGAATGTCCTGGGCGGCCGCATCGATGTTGCGGTTGAGCTCGAATTGCAGGCTTACCTGAGTGGTGCCGAGCACATTGGTCGAGGTCATCTGTGACAACCCGGAAATCGCGGCGAATTGGGACTCCAATGGGGTCGCTACGGAAGAAGCCATGGTTTCAGGGCTGGCGCCGGGCAACTGACCCGTGACGACGATGGTGGGAAAGTCGATTTGCGGCAGCGGCGCCACAGGCAACAAAGGAAACGCCACCAAGCCCACCAAAAAAATGCCGCCCATCAATAGCGAGGTCGCTATCGGACGCCTGACAAATCGCTCAGAGATATTCACGATTCTCGCGGCGCCGTTTTTGCATTGCCGGTGGTCACAGCGGCGGTGTCGGAGTTGACCCTAACCCGCGCGCCTGCCTGCAGCCGGTATTGATTGCTGGTAACGACGCGTTCGTTCGGCGAGAGCCCCGAGATGACCTCCGTCATTCCGCGGCTCTCATCGGCGACTTTGAGCGGCCGGACTTCGACGGTAGAATCGCTGGCCACCACATAGGTGAATGGGCCTTTGGGCCCGAATTGCACCGCCGTCGTGGGCAGCGTCATCGCATTCTTGTCCGTGCGCAGGAGCAATCGGACATTGACGTACTGTCCGGGCCACAGCGTGCTGTGCGCGTTGTCGAACGTGGCTTTGAGCTTCGCGGTGCCGGTTGTCTGGTCGATGACATTGTCGATGAGCGTGAGAGTGCCTGCATCGAGTTCGGCGGCCCCATCTCGAGACAAGATGGTGACCGCGACCGGTCCGGCGGCAAGCGCCGCGCTGACCGCAGCCAATTTCTCCTCCGGCAAGGTGAAGATGACCGAGATGGGTTGCACCTGAGTGACCACGACGATGCCCGTCGTGCTCGCCGCGTGCACGATGTTGCCCGGATCGACCAAACGTATTCCGGTTCGGCCGCTGATGGGTGATGTAATCCGCGTATAGTCGAGCTGCGTTCGCGCATTGGCGATGAGGGCTTGATCCACCTGCAGCTGTGCAGTGAGCTGATCGACCATGGCACGAGCCGTATCGACAGTCTGTTTGCTTGCCAGCTCCTGCGGCTGCAATATCGCGTAGCGCTCGAAGTCCCGCTTGGCATTGGTAAGTTGCGCAGCGTCTTTAGCTTTGGTCGCGATGGCCTGCTCGTAGGCCGCCTGATTCGGGCGCGGATCGAGTTGCGCCAACAGGTCGCCTTTTTTCACGGTCTGCCCTTCGGTGAAGGCAATCTGTTGCAGTTCACCGTCTACCCGGGCGGACACGGTCACGGTATAAAACGCCTGCACGGTTCCGAGACCTGAGAGAAAAATCGGCACATCCGCATGCGTGACCGTGGCGGTGTCGACTGCGATGGCAGCCGCAGCACTGCTGGCGGCCGAGTCGGCCGGCGTGTGCACGATCGCGCGCCACCCAAACAGCAACACGGCCGCGAGCGCGGTCACCGCGACAATCATTGACCTGCGGGTTATCGAAAAATCTTTCATCAATGCTACCCCTGCTGCCACCCGCCGCCGAGCGCCGTGAACAACTCCACCAACCCCTGCAGATGCAGATAATTTATTTGTAGTAGTGCATCTTGGGCGCTGAAAAGCGTGTTTTCCGTATTCAGCACCGTCAGTATGTTCACCACGCCGGCCGACATTTGGGTCTGCGCAAAGCCGAACGCGCGCCGCGCGGTGGCGACCGCGTCCTGCTGCCGTTTTTGCTGTTCGGCCGTCTGTTGCACTGCCACCAGCGCATTCTCCACGTTACTGAACGCCGTGATGGCCGTCTTGTGGTAGGTAGTCAAAAGTTCGGTATAACGAGCTTTGCTGTACGCGAGCTGGCCGCGCAAGGCGCCGCCGTGAAAAATGGGTTGGGTCAGCCCGGCGCTGATGGCATACACACGATTGGGCGGACTGACGAGAGCAGTCAGCGCCGCACTCGCATAACCGCCGCTGGCGGTCAACTTGATGTCCGGAAACAAGGCGGCACGTGCGACCGTGATGTCGGCGTTCGCGGCGATGAGCTGTTGTTCGGCTTCGGCCACATCGGGCCGGCGCGACAGCAACTGCGCCGGCATGCCCTCAGCCACCGGCGGAACAGTGAGTGTGCTCAGCGAGCCTGTGTCGATGTCGAGCGATTCGGGCGTCTTGCCGGTCAGCACTGCCAGTGCGTTGACGGTTTGCCGAAACTGCTGTTGCAGCGGTGGCACGGCGGCACTCAGTAGAGCGACCGCTGTCTCCTGTTGCGCGACGTCGAGTCCCGTTGCCGTGCCGGCCGACTGCTGTGCTTTGAACCCGGCCAGAATCTTCCGACTGTTGGCGAGATTTTGCTGCGCCACCTGTATGCGATCGCGAAGCTCGAGTGCCTGAAAATATGTCGTGGCGACGCTGCTGACCACGGTCAGCGCCACGGTTTGTTGATCGTAACGGCTCGCTACCGCCGTCGCGCGTGCTGCGTCGTGCAAGGCGCGATTCTTGCCCCAGAAGTCGAGTTCATAGCTCGCGCTCACTTGGGGACTGAATTGATTGAATAGCCGAGTTCCAACGCCGCTGGTCGCGGCGCGCTCCCGGGTCGCGGTAGCGCCCACATCAAGCGTTGGCAGCAGGGCGGCGCCGGCGACGCGCGCTTGGGCGTCCGCTTCCTGCACCCGCGCAATCGCGCCTGCAAGATCATCGTTATTGCGTTGCGCCTCAGCGACCAAGTCGTCGAGCTTGGAGGAGCCAAAGCCGTGCCACCAAGTCGCTTGCGGCCAGACGGAAAGGGCGTCATCGCCGGTGTGGTAATCGCTGCTTGCCGTTTCACGCCATTGAGCCGGCGGCGGGATATCCGGACGTTTATAGGTCGGCCCGACGCTGCACGCCGTCAGCGCAGTGCACATAGCAATTGCCGCCGCGTGATATTGCCATTTCATGCGTGCCACCCTGGCCTCAAAGCCATTAAACACCGGTGGTCGAATTGTTAAATTCCGTTAATGAGCCAGCCAGGTCTTGGCTTACCCCTCAGTCGGCCAATTTTGTCACCATAAATTCGTCTAGTTTGCCGCCTGGATAGCCCCGTTCTATGGCTTGGAGGCGCGCATTGCGGCAAAGAATTTTCCAGCGCCGCGTAACCATGCCGCCACGCCGGGATTCATGTTCCAGGGTGATCAGGCGCGCGGGCCCAAAACCGCCCAAGCTGCTGCGCAAATCCGCCCATGCGGCCGTCGTCATATGAAAATTTCCGACGGCGGTGAACAGCTCCCGGTTCACGTTCCCGGACTGCATGGCGCGGAACAGCGATCTGGCACGTGCTTCCTCGGTCGTTGCCGGCAGCACCATGAACGCGAGGCGGTCACTCAGGTCAGAGGGCGTTGCCCAATCGTTATTGGTCAAAACTACGATGGCGACTCGCTCCTTCGGCCATACGCGATTGTCAGCAAGAAAGCCCGAACCGCCGCCGGAGTGCCCGATGCGCAGCCGCCCCTGAGCGGTTGCCACTTCAAGCCCCATGGCGTAATTTTCGGGATGACCGTTTTTCAAGACAATGGGTGCGAATTCAATTTCGTAGGAAGCGGGGCTGAGCAGCGAACGATCCATCAAGCTGATATCCCACAAGGCCATTTCAGCCGGTTGCATCGCCAAATGTGCTGCGCCAAATAACCAACCCGCGCCTTCCAGAGGAGCGCGAACCGCGGGGGCCAAGCCGTTGCGCGTGTAGCCTCGCGCATCATCCTCACCCAAGGTCGAGGACTGGCCGCGAGGCGGCGAATATTGAGTGACGTGCTGCATGTGCAGAGGGGCGAACAGGTCGCGGTTCTGAAAGTCGAACAGGCTAAGGCCTGAGGCCTTTTCGACGATCAACCCAGCGAGCACATACCCCGTGTTGGAGTACTGCCAGTCGGTCCCCGGTTCGAAGTCGAGCGGACGGCGCGTCCATTCCGCCACGATCGACGCCGCGGTGGCAGGCCGCGTCATTGCAGGTGTGAGAAAATCCTGCGGCCAGTAATCGCGGATGCCGCTGGTGTGCGACAGGAGTTGACGGATCGAAACCGCAGAGGCTGCGCCCAAATCGGGAAACCATCTCGCGACAGAATCATCGAGGGACAATTTACCTCGTTCGGCCAGCAGCAGCAAAGCGGCGGCCGTGAACTCCTTCGACAGCGAATCGATGGCATAACGAGTGCTCGCGGTCGCCGCCCGCGATGGAGCCAAGCTGGCGGCACCGTACGCCCGCGCGTACACGATGCGGTCCCCTTGCACGATGGCTATGGAAACCGAAGGAGCCCCCGTATCCGCAAGCCATTCGGCGACCACCGCGTCCACCTCGGCAGCGTTCAGCGAAAGCGCCGCCGGCGCAGCGGGTGCAGCGATGACAGGGCTCAGGTACGCGCAGAGACACAGGCCAAGGACCCGATGTGGGCGCACCGCAGTTGCCGCGGGTCAAGTCTTAGGCCGCTGCCAATGCAGCAAAAAATCAGTCACCGCAGCGGATTGCATGCGGTGCATCGCCTCGAACTCGCCGTTCTTTTGACTGAAGAGCAGCTGACCCTTCTCGTCGAGGACGGCAAGCGCCGGAACCCCCTTGCGCAACGGGATTGCATATCGTTCCGCGATGTCGAGGTTTTCATCCAGACGCCCGATATTAATGTGCACCAGGATGTAGTTGCCTTCGATGATGCGCTGGTTAGCCGGGTCGTGAAAATATGCATCAAGCGCATGACAATCCGGGCACCAATTACCGCCGAAATCCAAGATCACCCGCTTTTGCGTTGCGGCAGCGGCGCCAAGAGCCGCAGACAAGTCGTGCTTCGCCTGGGAGGGGGCCGGGTAGATGTCGGGTACCAAGGCATGCGCTGCATTCTGCCCCACGGCGAACAACGATAAAAGCAATGCAGCCCTCATACGCCAATCAGCGCGGCTTGCTCGTACGGGATGTCGTTGCCGGGATGTTGCCGTCGTCATTCGCAATGCCCTCCTAAACCACTATACCAGCGAGCAAGTAAGCACAGAAATTCGGGTCGTGTACGCACGGGAGGCAATTCTCTGTAGGCTTTGGCCGACAGGCAAGAACTGTGTTGGTGACGGCGGCGACCTGCTAGCCTTTGGTTATGACATCGTTCCGGCTTGCAAAATGATTCCGAATGCGCTACCGATGAGTTATCCCAGAGTCGCGCTGTTAGCCATGCTCGTCGCAGCCGCGTCTACCGCCTATGGGGCGGACCCTCAGTCTTATCGCGTCGAGATCGCTTCCGTCGACAACGCTGAGATGGACGCGACGCTCAAGGCCACATCGGATCTGCTGGCGCTTCGCGGTACGGCGCCCGTCAGTCCCTTTGGATTGATCGCACGTGCACGCAGCGATATGGACCGCCTCACCACGGCAATCGAAAGCTTCGGCTATTACCAATGCGCGGTGACGATCAAGATCAACGGCATGCTGATCAGCAATGCAAATCTCGGCGAAATTTTGACCGCGCTGCCGAAGGGCACCGACGCCGATGTGACGGTCGGTTTCACTCTGGGTCCGCTCTATCATCTCGGGAGAATAGAGTTGGATGGCGAGTTGCCGGATTCCGCCCGCGGCGCGCTCGGCCTGACGAGGGGCCAGCCCGCGGTGGCGTCAGCCGTACTCGCTGGGGGCGCTCGCCTGCAAAATGCGCTGCAGGAGCAGGGCTATGCCTTTGCGGCCGTGGGTCCGCCCGTAGCCTACGAGGCCGCATCGGCCGCGGAACTCGATCTGCAATTTCATGCTGTCGTGGGACCTAAAGTCAACATCGGTCAAGTCCACATCGAGGGTCTGCAACGGGTGCATGAGTCGCTGTCGCGAAGGCGACTATTACTGAAGACGGGCGACCCCTATAGCCCATCGGCAATCGAGAGGGCGCGACGTGATTTGATGGCGTTGGGAGCATTTGGCCAGGTAAGCCTGCAGATCGGTGTCGCGGTCGATGAGACGGGCGGCGTGCCGGTCACCTTTAAAATCCGCGAGCGGTTGCGGCATGCATTCTCCGTCAGTGCCGGGTTTTCCAGCGACTTAGGCGGAAGCGGCGGCGTCAAATGGACCGACCGGAATGTGTTCGGGAATGCGGAGCAGCTGACCATTGCAGCGGACGTGCTCAATCTCGGCGGCAGCAACACCAAGGGGATCGGCTACGACACCAGCGCGACGTATCTCATTGCGGATTTTCGGCGCCGCGACCAGTCTCTGCAGTTCGCCGTCGGCGCGCTCAAGCAATCGCTCCAGGCTTACGACCAAGTCGCCCGCACGAGCAGTGTGACCCTGAGCCGCAAGCTTTCCAGTATATGGACGGCCAGCATCGGTTTTGCGACCGCGGTTGAGCAAATCAATCAAGAAAAGGTTCAACGCAACTACACATTGGTCGCGTTACCGCTGGTCGTCGGCTATGACTCCACCAATTTGAGTTCGCCGCTGGAGGATGCCCGCCACGGGATGCGCGCTTCGCTGAGCGTGACACCCACCTTGGCCATCGGTCATCCCAATGCTCTTTTCATCATCAGCCAAATCAAAGCCGCGACATATTACGACCTGGAGAATCTGCTCAGCAGTGCTCCGGGGCGCACGGTACTCGCGGCCCGCGCCCTCGTCGGGTTGGCGCAAGGTGCCGGGCAGACCAGCCTGCCGCCTGACCAACGATTCTATGCCGGCGGCAGCGCGACCATTCGAGGCTATGCCTATCAAGCGGTGGGGCCGCAGTTCGCGGATGGCACTCCCGAAGGCGGCACCGCGATCACCGTCGGCGGTCTGGAACTGCGGCAACGCTTTGGCGCCGCCTGGGGCGCCGCGGCGTTCATGGATGCGGGACAGGTCGGTGCGAGTGTGAAGGCGGCACGCGATGAGTTCCGTGTGGGCGTGGGCGCGGGAGTGCGGTATTTCACGCCCATTGGCCCAATCAGATTCGACGTGGCCGTCCCGACCAAGCGGCGTCCGAATGACTCTGCATTCGAAATCTATATCGGACTGGGACAGGCTTTTTGATGCGCCGCGCGCTCAAAATCAGCTGCGGGGCTTTCGCTGTGTTGCTGGCTTTGGGGGTGTCGTTGGTTGGCGGTCTGTACATCGCGGGCAACACGCAGTCGGGCCGCGGAATGATCGAGATGCTCACCAGTCGGCTGACCAGCGGACACGTCAAGCTCTCCGGCTTGGCGGGATCGTTTCCCAAGCACCTTTTCATCGAGCGACTGGAACTGCGCGACGAGCGCGGCACCTGGTTGTTGGCCGAACGTGTCAATCTCGATTGGTCGCCCTTCGCATACATTGCACGCGGTTTGCAAGTAAATCGCTTGCAGGTGGCTCGCCTCAACATGCAACGCTTGCCCGAAAGTTCCAAACCGCGGGACAAAGCCCCTGTTTCGATTCCGCGCATCGACGTGGGCGGCATCTCCGTTGATTTGCTCGAACTCGGCCCGCAATTGACCGGAGCGCCTGCCTCGCTCGAGGTCATGGGCAGCGCCCACTTGCGCTCGGTGCAAGATATGGCCATCGAAGCCGTCGCGCATCGGATTGATGGTGACGGTAACTATGAATTGCATTTGCGCTTCGATGCCAAGCGAATGGACGCGGCCCTCACACTGCACGAACCTGCGGGCGGACCGCTGGAAAATCTGTTGCTGTTGCCGGGTTTGGGCGCGCTGGCGGCCACCGTAAATTTGAGCGGTCCCCGATCTGCGGAACAACTCGATCTTGCCGTCGAAGCCGGTGGGTTGCGCGCCCGCGCGCAGGGCATCGTGAACTTGATGAATCTGTCCGGCGATTTGAATGTCGACGTTCAATCCTCCGCCTCGAGTCCGAGGCCGGATTTGGCTTGGGACAGCGCGACACTCAAAGGCCGCTGGCATGGCGGTCTCAAAGCTCCAACGGTGAACGGATATATCGACTTGGCCAAACTTCGCTTACCGGGCGACATACGAATGGCCACCCTGCATGCCGATCTGTCGGCGAGCCTCGGCACAGCGTCGATGCGGGCGACCGCCGGCGGCCTGGAAATACCCGGCCCTGAGCCGCGCTTGCTGCGCGAAGCGCCCGTCAGCATCGAGGCCACAATGCGGCTCGATGACCTAGCGCGGCCAGTGACCGTCGAAGCCTCGCATCGACTGTTTTCCCTGCATGCTACGGCGCAAACCGCCGGGATGAGCGATGGAAAGCAAAGCGCGAGGTTGGAATTGCGTCTGCCAAATCTTACTCCGATTGCGGCAATTGCCGGACAACACGTTCGTGGCGAAGCGCTGATCAAAGCGCTGGTCCAGGGGGGGAGCAATTCGACACGGGTGACTGTGGATGCAACCGCCGCGGTGATCCCCGGTACGGAAATTTGGTCGGCAGCGGTGGGCAATCGCGTGACTCTGCAACTAGGGGCAGAGTTGACCGATAAGGCGCTGAATCTCGACAACGTAAAATTGAATGCCAGAGCTCTCTCGCTGACAGGCGGCGGCAGCGCGTCCCGGGCGACCGCAGACGCCGGCAATCAAAGTCCCGCGAAATTGCGCGGCCGATGGGATCTGCGGGTATCTGATCTAAGTACTTTATCGACGGTGCTGTCGGGTACGATGAATGCGTCCGGAAGCATCGAGGGACCTGCCACCTCGCTGGCCGGGGAGGCACATGTTACCTCCCTGCTCTCGGTGCGCGGTGCGCCCGGCGGTGCATTATCGGCGGACGTCAAATTGCAGGGGCTGCCCTCGACACCCAGCGGTACGATCGCGGTTCACGGGACCTTCGATGGCTCACCGCTCGACGTCGACGTCGCGATGCAAAGAGGCGATGCGCGATCCTGGCGGGCACTCGTTCACCGGGCCCATTGGAAAAGTGCACAGCTCGATGGCGACCTGAGCTTTGCGGAGGCTACCGTGCAGCCCACCGGTCAGATGAACCTGCAGATCGCACAGCTGAGCGATTTTCAACATGTGCTCGGCATCGATGTGGGGGGCAGTGTGACCGGCAGCGTCCGCTTGCGCCCCGACCATCAGCGGACGCACGCGCAAATACAGCTCGATTCGCGCAGCTTGGCGCTCGGCAAGTTCGCGGGTGACGCACAGGTCAGCGCCGATGGTTTCACCGATGCGCTCGGTGTGAAAGTCGCCGTACAAGTGCCGAACTTACAGGGCAGCGCCGCGGCCCTGACGGCGACCGGATCCTTAAACCTCGAGGCGCAGGCAGTCGACTTGCAAAGTCTGACCGTGAATTACAGCGGTCAAGAGGTGCGGCTGCTGTCCCCGGCCAAACTCGCATTCGCGGATGGCGTGTCGGTCGATGCGCTGAAACTAGGGGCCCAGAAAGCCGTGTTTCAATTGAGCGGAAAGCTTGCTCCCACGCTCGATGTGCACGCCTCGCTGAGCGGCGTGCAGCCCGCGTTGGTGAACGCGTTTTCACCCGGATTGCTGGAATCGGGGAGCATCGAGGCGCGTGCGCAGCTTCAGGGAACCTTCGCGGCGCCCGTAGGCGAGGTGCGCGTGAGCGCGAGCGGAGTCCGCTGGGGCGATGATGCGGCATTCGGTCTTCAGGCATTCGATGTGCGGGCGAATGCGCGGTTAAGAGGCAATACCGCCGATGTCGATGCCCGGCTGATTGCGGGCGAGACTTCCAACCTCACGGTAACGGGACATGCGCCGCTGGCCGCCGCCGGGGCTTTGGATTTGAAAATCGACGGTGATCTCGACATGGCAATGATCAATCCCTTGCTCGAAGCGCGTGGGCAGCATGCGGCAGGACGCTTGGCAGTCGACGCCACGGTAGGCGGCAGCGTCGAGTCGCCGCAGATCGGCGGAAACTTGAAACTGACCAAGGGGAGTTTGCGCGACTATGGTCGCGGAGTAACTGTATCCAACATCACCGCCGAGGTCGTGGGGAGCCATGGAACCTTGCAAATCAAGAGCTTCTCCGCTGCCGCGCCGCCCGGAACACTCACCATGACCGGCACGGTGGGTGTACTGCAAAAGGGCGTACCGGTCGATATTATTCTCAAGGCGGATAACGCGGAGCCCGTGGTCAGCAAATTGGTGACTGCCACTCTCGACGCCAACCTGCGCGTCATGGGTACCGCCCGCGAGCGCCTGGACATCAGCGGGATCGTGCATTTCAAGCATACGTTGATCGGCATTCCAAACAGCCTGCCTCCCAACGTGGCCGTCCTCAATGTGCGAAGACGCGGTAAGAAGGCAGCCGCGGCGCCCGGCAAGCCGCTCGTGATTGGATTGGATGTCACGGTGCAGGCGCCTCAGGAAATTCTGGTGCAGGGGCGCGGACTCGACGCCGAAGTCGGCGGGGAACTTCACTTGGGCGGCACTAGCGATTCGCCCGTCGTCAGTGGCGAACTGGCCTTGCGACGCGGAAATTTTGCGTTGGCCAGCAGTCGGCTCAATTTCACCGCCGGCAGCGTGACTTTCAACGGGACCGGTCTGCAGAATCAAATCGACCCAAATTTGGATTTCACGGCGCAAACGTCGGTGGGGGACGTAACGGCGTATTTGAAAATTTCCGGTCCCGCCGACGCGCCGCAATTCGAATTCACCAGCAATCCACCCAAGCAGCAGGAAGACATCATGGCGCTGCTGCTGTTCGGCGTGCCCGCGGCAAATCTCTCCGGATTGCAGCTGGCGCAGATCGGCGCCGCCCTCGCGACGGTGAGTGGTGTCGGCGGAGGCGGCGGTCTCAACCCCCTCGTCAAAATACAAAAGAGCCTGGGACTCGACCGCCTGACGGTGGGTAGCGGGACGAGCAACGCCGCAGGCACCGAGAATACCGGTGCCAGCATCGAGGCGGGCCGGTACATTTCGCGGCGCGTTTATGTCGAGGCGAAGCAGAACACCAACGGCACCAGCCAGCTTCAAACCGATGTGGATCTTACCAAGCATTTGACGCTGCAGACCCGATTGGGCAACGGTACCGCATCGGTGCAGGGAACCACGCCGGAAAACGACCCGGGCAGCAGCATCGGTTTAATCTATAAATTCGAATACTAGCTCTTCCGCGCCGCTGTGCTCAATCTGGCAGAGGACGTATACTGGCCTTGAACGTCGTCGTGTCGGAGTACTTTAGCGGGGTATCTTCATGCAATACGATGCGGGTCGCGCAAATCTTTCCGTCACCCGGGGAACCTCATCGGGGGCGTTCCGCGGAAGTGCTATTGCGATCGACTTGTTGACGCGCCTGTTCCGACGGTTGCCAGTCGCCCTCAATTTGCGAATCTGGACCGGGGCTGCCTTTAAGGTGGGAGCCTGCGGCGAGGGCCATGCATCCCCGCCGTTCACGCTGGTGTTTCGTAATCCACAGGTGGTGTGTTCCGCGGTGCTGGGACGAGATCCGTTGCGCTTCGCCGAGGCTTACTTTCGCAGCGACTTGGATATCGAGGGTGATTTCTTCGCCGCGCTGACCCTCAAACAGCATTTGCACGCAATGCAAATGACCGCAGGAGAACAGGTGGGAGCGATTGTCGCCGCTTTACGGCTTAAAGCGCTCAATTCTGCAACCCGGCATGCGGATATTCACTGGATGCCCTCCCATGGGCGCAGCGTCAGGGCACACTCCAAGGCGGAAAATCGCGACGCCGTTCAATTTCATTATGATGTGTCGAACGAATTTTATGCGCTGTGGCTGGATCCCGCGATGGTGTACTCATGCGCCTACTTCCAAGACCCAAGTGACGATCTGGATGCCGCCCAACAGGCGAAGCTCGAGCTGATTTGTCGCAAACTATTGTTGCAGCCGGGCGAGCGCTTCCTGGACATCGGCTGCGGCTGGGGAGCTCTGGTGATCCATGCCGCGAAAAAATTCGGCGTGAAGGCGCATGGCGTCACCTTGAGTCCTCAACAGTTGAAAATTGCGCGCGAACGCATCGCGCAGGCGGGTCTTAAGGACCGCGTCAGCGTTGCATTGCAAGATTACCGCGACCTCGCCGGCGAGTCGAGCTATGACAAGATTGCGAGCGTGGGTATGTTCGAGCACGTCGGTCTGAAGAATCTGCCCCTGTATTTTTCCAGCGTCCATCGGCTGCTCAAGCCCCGCGGATTGTTTTTGAATCATGGAATCACGCATGAGTTCGAGGGCTGGGACGATTCGCTGTCGACGCAATTCATCAACCGCTATGTATTCCCGGACGGTCAGTTGGATACCGTCAGCAACATTCAGAGAGTCATGGAGAAGTCCAGGTTCGAGATAGCGGATGTCGAAGCGCTGCGCCCGCACTATGCTCTGACTTTGCGCCGTTGGGTGGCGCGGCTGGAACGAAATCACCTGGCGGCTTTGCAGCACGTCAATGAGGCTACTTATCGCGTGTGGCGGCTGTACATGTCGGCGTGTGCGCTGGATTTCGAGGGCGGCAACATCGGAATCTATCAGGTTCTGGCCAGCAAGCGTGCCCTCGGAAACCCGGCATTACCCCTTACGCGGCGCCACCTCTATACGTCGAACGAGGTGTAAGCAAATCCCTACGCCAGGCCGCCTTAGACCATGACAGACGGCACGCAAGAACCGGGAGAATAATGAGCGACCGCAAGTATGTTCGGGGGAAGCATATGCATGTGAGGTTAATGCGTCTAACGGTTATCGCCACTTGTCTGGCATGTTTTTCAGTAGCGAATGCCGGAAACAAGGATTGGCCGAGCTATAACCGAACCCTGACCTCGGAACGATTTGCGACCTTGGAGACCATCGACTCCAAAAGCGTCACCGGCCTCAAGGTGCTGTGCACCTTTGATACGAACCAACAGATGTCGTTTCAAAGCGGCCTGGTCGAAGTGGACGGCGCGCTGTTCGTAACCACGGAACACGACACCATTTCCATCGATGCCAATAGCTGTAAACAAATTTGGCGCGCGCATGCTGAATTCGTATCGGGCCATCTTCAAGTCAATCGCGGCTTGGCCTGGCTCGACGGGCGAGTGTTTCGCGGAACCACCGACGGCCGCGTCATCGCCTACGCGGCCAAGAGCGGCAAAGCCCTCTGGTCGACCACCATTGCCGACCCGGCAAAAGGAGAGTCCGTCCCCGCGGCACCCATCGCGTGGAATGGCCTGGTTTTCATCGGCAACGCGGGCGGCGACAGTAAGGGCGTCAAAGGCCGCATGTACGCTCTCGACGCGGTGACGGGTCGCATCGTGTGGGAATTTTATATGGTTCCGAAATCAGCGGGCGACGAGGCGCGGGGACCGCAGGCGCCGGGCGCTGCCGTACAGTCTGCTACGTGGAAAAACGCCAAGGACATTCCAATCACCGGCGGTGCCACGTGGACCTCATACACTTTGGATCCGAACAAGGGACTGCTGTATGTACCGGGCGGCAACCCCGCGCCGGATTTCGCGAGGCAGGCGCGCGAAGGCACGAATTTATTCGCGAATTCCATCGTGGTTCTGGATGCGAAGACCGGCGCGTATCAAAAGCATTTTCAATTGGTGAAACGCGACTTCCACGACTGGGACATCTCTTCCGCGCCCGTGCTGTTCTTGAGTAAGGTGGGTCATCGGATGTTGGCCGAGGCTCCCAAGGATGGTCACCTGTACTTGATCGATCTCACCAGCGGCAAGA
>JALYIW010000139.1 GCA_030775625.1 Pseudomonadota bacterium
GAAGAGCACCGATGTGGTGTCGTCGTTGTCGTTAGGCACCGCGCGCCGCAAGCTCTGGCAAAAAACATGATCTACATCACCGAACAAATCGATCAATCCATCGATCGCATGAACGCCCATCGGGATCAAGCCCCCGCAAGGGGCTTCCTCGCTCTGTGAACGCCATGCGTCATCTGCGGCGGTAAGACCATTCGGCCCGCTCATCGTGCATTCGACATGTAAAATAGTACCCAACGCTCCGCTCTGAACACGCTCCTTGAGATCAATCCAACTCGGATGGAAGCGGCGGTTGTATCCAAGTCCCAATGTGACTCCCGCCCCCTCGACCGCCTCGATCGCGGCATCGGCGGACGCTTTCAGCAATGCCAGCGGTTTCTCGCAGAACACATGTTTTCGGGCCACAGCCGCGGCAACGATCTGCTTGGTATGACCCGAAGGAGGAGTGGCGAGGACAACCGCGTCGATTTCCGGGCTGCGCAGCAATTCGGTCATGCTGTCGAACAGCTTCAATTGGTGCTTGGCGGCAAACTCCTCAGCCCGCGCAGAGCGGGAACGCGTCAGCGCGGCCACGAAGCTGATGGCATCACTACCCGCGACGGAATCAACGAGGGTGCCTCCCCACCAGCCAAGCCCAACTATCGCCGCCTTAATCATTGGATTGTCCTTGAACTCGACGCTGGACCCATTAAGCGTTCAATTCTATCGGTAGAGGCGCATTTATATCAAATAAATCGATAAGATAGTTATATTGCGCAAATTGTGGTTTAAAATTGCCAGGGAGACGGTACAAGATGGTCCGTTATTGTCCGCGCCGGTGGCTGCTACATCGCGAACACGGGGGCGTTGATTATTCCTATTGTCAAGTCTGTCACTTTGTCGATAAAGTGTTCTGAATTGCAACTTTTCTCGATAACAACCAAATGAGACATTTGGCCGCGCTCACCGCGGTTGACGCGCTGCGCCTCATCTGTGGATTTTTCTTCTTACCGCACGCAGTCGGAAAGTTTACCGCCAAGGAAGCCTCATTCGGTTTCTTTCGAGCGGCTGGCTTTCGACCGGCACCGCTATTTGCATACGCGGCGATGCTGATTGAAGTAATGCTGGCTGGGTTGTTGCTGTCGGGGACCTTGGTGCGCCCAACGGCATGGACAGCCGCAATCTACTTGCTCGTGGCCACGCTTGCCGTCATCAAGGTAGAGAAAAAATGGTTATGGCATATCGGCGGCTGCGAGTTTCCATTCTTCTGGGCACTGTGCTGCGCCATCGTTGCGACCTTCGACTAGCATAATCTTATCGCAAAGGCGGCATCCCGAGGAACCTTAATGAGTAGCGCCCTATTCTCGCCTCTGACTCTGCGCGGACTGACACTCCCCAATCGAATCGTCGTCTCGCCCATGTGCCAATACAATTCCGTTGAAGGCTCCGCCACCGATTGGCACCTCATGCATTTGGGATCACTCGCCATGGGCGCCGCCGGTCTGCTGATGGTCGAAATGACCAATGTCACGATGGAGGGGCGTATTTCGCCTCGCTGCGCGACGTTGTGCACTGAACAGAACGAGCGGGAATTGAAGCGCATCATGGATTTTTGCCGCACCTACGGCGCGGCGAAACTGGGCGTGCAACTGGCCCATGCCGGCCGCAAGGGGTCGCAACAACCGCCGGCGGAAGGCGGAAAGCCTTTAACCCCCTCTCAGGGAGCTTGGCAGACGGTCGCGCCGTCGGCACTTCCGTTCGCGGAGGGTTGGCCGGCACCGCGGGAGCTCTCGCGCGCGCAGATCCAAGAACTCATAGTCGATCACGTCAACGCGGTGCGGCGCGCGGAACGCATCGGTTTCGATTTGATCGAGATGCATGGCGCCCATGGATACTTGATCCACCAGTTCCTCTCCCCGCTTTCGAATCATCGCAGCGACGAATATGGCGGTTCGCTGCAGAACCGGATGCGGTTTCCGTTGCAGACATTCGCAGCAATGCGCGATGCATGGCCCAAATCGAAGCCGCTCGGGATCCGCGTCTCGGCGACGGACTGGGTGGACGGCGGCTGGACGCCAGACGAAGCAGTCGCATTTGCGAAAGAACTCGCAAAGCTGGGATGCGACTACATCGATGTCACTACGGGGGGTTTGGACCCGCGGCAACAAATACCGCTCGCGGCGAATTTCCAAACGCCGTTCAGCGCACGGATACGGGCCGACGCCGATATGGTCACGATGACCGTCGGCTTGATCGACAAGCCTCAACAGGCGGAAGAGATCATCGCGAGCGGGCAAGCCGACATGGTCGCGCTCGCGCGCGGAGCTCTCTATGATCCACGCTGGGCATGGCATGCCGCCGAGGAGCTTGGGTGCGAGACGGCCTATCCGCCCAAATACCGGGTCTGCCATCCGTCGCTTCGCCCACAGCTGTTTCCGCATCGCCGAGTGGCCGGCGGTTGACGAGGTCGGATGGATCGTCCGGCGACAGTTGCTGAATTCATTCGCCGCGTATACGTTATGAGGCAAGCGATCTCATCAATTATATGGATGCGCCGGGACAGAACCCGGCCGTGAGACTCACATGAAAGAACCTACGGATTTCATGGGCGGCGCGCCCCGTCAACTCTCCAAGCGGATAACGCCTACTCAGACTTCGGCACCGGCAGCCGGCGTGCGGGAATCCGACCGAGAGGAACATCAAGCCGCCACTCTGACCAAGTCGGTGTACGAGCAGCTTCGCACCGATGTGCTGAGCGGCAGGCTGCGCCCGGGTGAAAAGCTCGGCGCCGGCGCATTGCGCAAACGCTTCAATACGGGCAGCAGTCCGGTGCGCGAAGCGCTTAATAGGCTGCTGTCCGAAGGGTTTGTCGCATTGGAGGAGCAGAAAGGGTTTCGCGTGGCTCCGGTGAGCCGTGAAGAACTGAGCGAACTGGTGACGGCGCGCTGCTGGATCGACGGTGCGGCGGTCAGGGGATCGGTGGCTCGATTCGATACGAGTTGGGAAGAAAACCTGGTTCTGGCATTACACCGTCTAGCGAAGACCGCCCGCAGCAAACTTGGGCCTTCGGGAAATACCGAGTGGGAAAACCGGCATAAGGCGTTTCACATGGCGCTCATCGGCGGCTGTGGAACGCATTGGATCGTTCACATCAGCGAACAGCTCTTCGATGCTGCCGAGAGATACCGACTCCTTGGCGTCGACATGGTGCCGGAGCGCAACGAGTTGGAGGAGCACCGCGCCATCGTCGATGCATGTATGGCACGCAATGCCGACACGGCGGTAGAACTCCTCAAGCTGCACTACGGCCGCACTTACGATGTGATCGTAAACTCGTTGCTCGCCGCGCCGCAGAATGATGGCAAGCGCGCTTAAGCCCGCTTGCCGGACTACTGCACCGGCCCTGGATGCGGGGGGCCGGCCGGAAGCGCGCCCGCGGCGGGCGCGCCGCCAGGCGGAGTAACGTCGGGTCCAGGCATCCTGGCGGGCACGTAGTTACCTAGCGGTGTTGGCCAATTGGTGTCATAGGGCGCCCAATTGGGTAATGGAATACAGGGGCAGGCGGGCGGGTCGGCGGAGTGCATGGCGACCTGGATGCCGCGAATCTTGCCATCTTCAATGGCGAACCACTCCGTCGACAGAAGGCGATTCGTGACCCCGGGGTTACGCAGTATCACCATCATCCCCAGCACGACACCGGCTTGTTCATCCACCACAGGAAAGCGCCGCGCCGCGATGGCAGCAATCATCGTCCGGTTCACGCGGTCACAATCTCCGCGCTCGACGCCTGAGGCGCCGCCGGGCGCAAGCGCCGGTAAAGTGCCGCCATTCTCAACCCGCCTGCACCCGGTTTGGTCCATGACCAGCGAGCCATCATGTTGTTGCAGACCATCGAAAAAGCTATTCGCTGCTGCAATCATCGACCCACGGGCGGAACGCGCATTGGGGGCCAGTATGCCCTCGGGTGGCGCGTGCGCTTCCAGGCCCGCCGCTCCGGCCCCCGGCGGGCCGCCGTCTGCCGGCCGGCCTATCACCCATTCCGCCTCGGTGATTTTTCTCCCTTCAGCCTTTAGACGCAGCGTCGCGACGGACATTACGTCGCCCTCCTCGATGGTGCCAAAATAGCCCATCGAGCCATTGACCGGATCCATGTAGCGTCTCTGCACCTTTCCCAATGCGGTCATGGTCTGCCACAAGCCGGATCCAGGCGCGGTAGCGATCGCATTCTCCGTCTGCCGGAACCCGCTCGACAGGCCTGCCGCGTTGGGTCGATGGTCAGCCACAGCGTGCAAATACCGGTCTAGCAATCCCTTCAAGCACGCGCGATCGCAACCGGGTTCAGCCGCAACTGTGCCGGCGCAAGCCAATGCCATCAACAGCGTGCAAGCCGAAATTAGCAGGTGCTTCGACATCATGTAACCCTCTGGAAATTAGTTGAGCGTGGATGCCACCAACGGACGCGCGGGTTCCTTAGCCTCACGCCGGTGTGGTCTCCCAAGCGGCACCCGCGAGCGACATGGGTAACATTGCGGGTGAGCGCCGGCTGCGACAGATTGATCGTCGTAGCGGCACGGTTGATGCTCCCCGCGTCCACCACCGCTTTGAGATGCAGCAGGTTTTCGAGGTATCGAGACAGCAAATTCGATGGGTCGGCGGCCATCGCTCATTCGAGGCCGCTATTGCGAAATTGTTGACGCGCCATCACGGCCCAGTCGAGCGATTCCTCGCCGCTGCGCATCCTTCAAGCCGGTAGCCGCCGCCGCACCGACGCGGCAGTGTCACCGTTGTCCTCCGAGCATGACGAACACCATGGTTGCTGGCCTGTCGCTACGGTTGCGCCACGCATGGCGGGTGCCATTTTGGACCACCACGTCGCCAAATTTCAGATGCTCCACGCGTCCCTGATCTAGGTCCAGCCAAATTTCACCGGAGAGAACGACCCCGTAATCAACCGAGTCAGTGCGGTGCATTCCCGGATGCTCAACTTCGAACCTTTCAGCGATGCCAGGCGCAATCTGCGCCATCTCGGCGGCGGCGGCTTGCGGGTCGAAATCGGCCGACATGACGACGGAGTCGGGCGGAAACGTCACCACCAGTAACCGGGATTCCCCCGGCTCGGGATGCTGTGACACCAGACCAGAACGAAACGCGTCGTCGACATCCGGAACCTTCAAGTCCGCGCCCGTCGCCCATGCCGTCGTACTCGAAAAGCCGGGCACGTGCACCGCTGGCCTTGATTCGAGCAAGCCGGTGTGCACGAATGCCGGTCTACCCTCGGTGTCGTGGCCAGTCACTACCAGACGAACACCGTCCTTCATCTCTGATTTCATGGGGTCACCACCATGTTCGTAAACCCGCCGTTGCGGTCCGGTATGCTCGCCAGTGCCGCATTGATGTCGGCGAGCGCAAAACGTTTGTGTTCGAACACCGACAGGTCGAGACGACCGGCCCCGGCCAGATGTGCCATTTCCTGCGCCTGTGAGGTGACGAACCAGTTGCTGCCCACGATGTCTATCTGCGAAGCCATCAATCGAAACAAGTCGATTGGCACGGCGCCGCTGGTCCCGCCAATATTCACGAAGCGTCCGCCACGCCGCAACGAATAGAGAGTATCGACCACGGTCGTTGCAGGACTACCCGGGCCGAGGCAGTTAAGCGCCGCATCGGCGCCCATCCCGGCAGTTTGCCGCCTGATCCACGGTCCTGCCGGGCCGTCGTCGAGCGACCAGGTTTCGATGCGCTCAGGATTCAGTGCCCTCAACCGGGACAACAGATCCTTGTTGCGCGCGGTCCCGAGGATGCGACCCACATTGAGCGCAAGCGCATTTAGCACGGCGCCGAGTCCCAACGTCCCGGTCGCCCCATCGATCACAAGGGTGCTGCCGGGTCCTGCTTTGCTGCGCTTCAACGCGGCGAATGAGGTGCCAAGATAGCCGAAGCGCGCAGCCTGCTCGAAGCTGACACCGGCCGGCAGTCGGACCAGATTCTTCTGCGGTGCGAGGAGATATTCGCCCAATCCCCCGAATGGGTAGGCGTCGAATAGTTTTTGCGAATCCGGTCCAAAACCGAAATAGCCGACGAAAACGTAGTTGGCGCATTCATTCTCGTGGCCCGCAAGGCAGGGGACACACGAGCCGCACCCCACACCCGGATTGAAATAGACCCTATCCCCCGGTTTGAAATGCTGCACCAAAGGTCCCACCTCATCCACCACGCCCGATGCGTCTAGGCCGAACACCGCCGGAAGATTGGGCAGTGGCAGGTGTGGGTTCCACACCTGCCAGTTGGCGAGAATATTATGAAGATTGGGAACAATATTG
>JALYIW010000140.1 GCA_030775625.1 Pseudomonadota bacterium
GACGCCGTCTGCGCCTGCTCCTGCGGGGTTTAGCTACATCAAATCGCTGGGCGGGATCGAGGAATATCGCCTGGACAGCAACGGCCTCACGGTATTGGTGGTGCCCGACCACTCGGCGCCCGTCGTCACGTTTCAAGTGACCTATAAGGTTGGTTCGCGCAATGAGGTGACGGGAACCACCGGCGCGACCCACATCTTGGAACACCTGATGTTCAAGGGAAGCGATGGCTTCAACGATCCCCACGGTAACAGCATCAAACAATTTCTCGAGCGCGTGGGCGGCCAATTCAATGCGAGCACATCCTTCGATCGCACCAATTATTTCGCGACGGTGGGCCGTGAAAGCCTGGAAGGCTACATGGCCATCGAGTCGGACCGCATGCGCCACCTATGGCTGCACGAGGCCGATCGTCAGTCCGAAATGACGGTGGTGCGCAACGAATTCGAGCGCGGCAAAAACGATCCGGACAACGTACTCATGGAAGAAGTGACGGCGGCGGCCTATGAAGCACTGCCTTATCACCATCCGACCATCGGCTGGAAAAGCGACATCGAGCATGTGCCCACGCTCAAGTTGCGCGAGTTTTACGACACCTTCTACTGGCCCAATAATGCAACGGTCACGATCATCGGCGACGTGGACTCCCCGACGGCGCTCAGTTTGATCAAGAAATATTACGGCGTATATCCGCATTCGCCCTCGCCCATACCGGACATTTACACCGAGGAACCCGCACAAAGCGGCGAGCGTCGAGTCGTCGTCAAAAAACCGGGAGAACTGGGGACGGTCATCATCGCCCACAAGCTCCCGAACGGCCGTGACGCCGATCAGCCGGCACTGGACATGCTCGATGCGATTTTGAGTTCGGGAAAGAACGCGCGCCTGTATCGCGCGCTGGTGGATCAGGGGCTCGCCCTGAATGCAGGTGCGGGAACGGACCTGCATCGGGACCTGTCTTTGCATACTTTGTTTGCGACGCTGGCGCCGGGTGCGACTCATGCCCAAGTGGAAAAGGCCCTGTGGGGGGAACTTGCGAAAATAATATCCGGCGGCGTGACGCCCGCCGAAGTCACACGGGTGAAGCAACAATATGTCGCTGCCGCCGCCTACAAGCGCGACGGCACGGCAGCTGTCGCCGGCGAACTCAACGAATGGATCGCGGTGGGCGATTGGACCCTGTATGTAACCTTTCCGCAGAAAGTGCAGACGGTGACCGCCGCCGACGTACAACGCGTGGCGAAGGAGTATTTCAGCGAGGATCAGAGCACCACCGGCTGGTTCGTGCCCGTGTTGCCGACAGCGGAGAAGGGCTCGTGATTCGACACACGATTTTCACTGCCTTGTTGTTGGCGGCCGGTGCCGCCTGCGCGAACATGCTCGACCAGAGTCATCGCTCGCAAGTGGCCGGCATCGATCTCATCACCTACAAGACCGACGTCAAAGACGTGGTCGTGATCTTGGGATCATTACCGGCCGGGGACGCGATGGCGGATACCGGCAACATCGCGACTCCCACGCTACTGGGGATGATGCTGGATCGCGGCACCAAGAATCTGGACAAATTTGCGATCGCCGAACTGCTCGACAATGTGGGCGCCGAAATCGGCTTCGGCGTCGGCACACAGTCCCTGGAGATTCACGCCAAGTGCTTGAAGAAGGACTTGCCGATGGTCATCGGTCTGATTGCGGCGCAACTGCGTAATCCTGCCTTTGATGGGCGGGAATTCGACAAGGCGAAGCAGCAGTTCATCGGCGGCTTGGAGGCCTCGGCGCAGAATACCGAGGTGCGCGCTCGAGAAGCATTTAACCGCGCCATTTTTCCGCAGGCCCACCCGAATCGACCCCATACAGTGACCGAGTATGAGGCCGCCGCGAAGTCGGCCACTCTCGATGAGCTCAAAGCCTTCTACGCCAAGTACTATGGTCCCGCGCACCTGAATCTGGTGATCGTCGGAGATGTCGCCGCCGCCGCCACCGCGGCGGAAGTTGCCAAGGCATTCTCCGGTTGGAACGGCGGCCGGGACTACATCCGACCGGCCCAGCGGGCGAGTCCGGCAGGAGCGCGCACAGTGCTGGTGCCGCTCGCCGACAAGCCGAGCGTGTCGATCATATTGGGGCAGCCTACGGGCCTGCGCTACGCGGACCCCGACGGTTTGGCGCTTCGCGTGGGGACGGCCATCCTGGGCCGCGGCTTTACCGGACGTCTCATGGGCACGGTCCGCGACCAGGAAGGCCTGACGTACAACATCGGCGCAGCCGTGGCGCAAGACAGCATCAGCGACGGCAGCTGGGATATATCGGCCAGCTTTGCTCCCGCGCTGTTGGAAAAAGGCCTCGCATCGACGCGCCGGGAACTCGACAAGTGGTGGAAGGACGGAGTGACGGACCAGGAATTGGCGTCGCGCAAGCAGGGATTGGTGGGCGGCTATTTGGTCGGACTGTCGACTACCGCCGGTCTGGCGACCGCCATATTGACCGACGTTCAGCGCGGCTATGACTTGACCTGGCTGGATGGATACGCCGCGGCGGTCAAGGCATTGACTCGGGAGCAGGTAAATTCCTCAATAAAGAATCACCTCAACGCGAGCGCATTGGTGTTGATCGAGGCCGGCAGCGTCGGATCGCCCGCGGAGGCGATCCCTCGATAGAATCCTCGCCGCTTCAGCGCCCTAAATAATCCTGTTTGCCGATGTCGATTCCCGACTGCCGCAGAATGTCGTACGCGGTGGTGACGTGAAAAAACAAGTTCGGCAGCACGTGATGGAACAAGTAAGGTGCGCCTTGCATGTTCTTGGTGGAACTGCGCGTCTGCCAGGTGACGGTCTTATCCTCTGAGGCGTCGAATTGCCCCGGTTCCAACGCCTCCAGATAACTGATGGTGTGGCGCGTAGCCGCGATCCATTCCGCGAAAGTGCGCTGCTTTTGTTCCATGGCCGGAACCTCGACGCCCGCCAATCGCGCGGCGCCGCCCTGCGCAATATCGTTGGCAATGTGCAGCTGGGCACTCAACGGCAGCATGTCCGGATAGAGTCGCGTGCCGAGCAGCACCGTCAGATCGATGTTGCGCCTTTGCGCGTCGGCAGTGGTCTTTTCCAGGATGGCCGCGAGACTATTGAGCGCGCGAACGCACGTTGGCACGGTGGCCGTGTACATGGTCAGGGACATGACTTAAGCCGCCTTGCTTGCTGTGGCGAGTTGCCGCAATACGTATTGCAGGATCCCGCCATGTTGATAGTAGTCCAGTTCTTTAGGGGTATCGATGCGCAGCCGCGCCTCGAACTCGGTGATGTTGCCGTCGTCGGCCGTGGCGATCACTTTGACGAATTTCGCCGCGCCGCGATTCAGGCCGGCGATTTCGAAGCTCTCTTTGCCGGTGAGTCCGAGAGTCGCCGTGCTCTGCCCCTCCTTGTACTGCAGCGGCAGTACACCCATGCCGATCAGGTTCGAGCGGTGAATACGCTCGAAGCTCTCGGCGATCACCGCTTTGACGCCCAATAGCATCGTGCCCTTGGCCGCCCAGTCGCGCGAGCTGCCCGTGCCGTATTCCTTGCCGGCCAGAATGACCAGTGCCGTGCCGGCCGCTTTGTACGCGATGGAGGCATCGAAAATCGACATTTGTTTGCCGCTCGGAATGTGCAGCGTCACACCGCCTTCGGTGCCGGGCAGCAGCAGATTTCGCAAGCGGATGTTGGCAAAGGTGCCGCGCATCATGACTTCGTGATTGCCGCGGCGTGCACCGTAGGAATTGAAGTCCGCGGCTAGTACGCCCTGAGCCAAAAGATATTGCGCGGCGGGGCTGGATTTGGATATGTTGCCCGCCGGTGAAATGTGATCCGTGGTGACCGAATCTCCGAGTACCGCGAGCGCCCGAGCGCCCTTGATATCGGCAATCGGTGCCGGTGTCATGGTGATCCCGTCGAAATAGGGCGGATTTTTCACATAAGTCGACTTGCCGTCCCACGCATAGATCTTGCCCGCCGGGGTCTTGATGTCGCTCCAGTTCGCATCCCCCGTGAACACATTGGCATAGCCCTTCTTGAACATGGCCGAGTCGACCGACGCGGCGACCGCAGCGGCCACATCGGCGGCACTCGGCCAGATATCCTGAAGGTATACCGGCTTGCCATCCTTGCCCACCCCCAAGGGTTCGGTGGTGATGTCGACGTCCAAACTTCCCGCCAGTGCATAGGCCACCACCAAGGGGGGGGAGGCGAGGAAATTCATTTTGATTTCCGGATGCACGCGGCCCTCGAAATTTCGATTGCCGGATAGCACCGAACAGGCAATGGCATCGCCGCTCTTAACGGCTTCGGAGATTTCCAGTTTCAAGGGTCCGGAATTGCCGATGCAGGTGGTGCAGCCGTAACCCACGGTATAGAAGCCGAGAGCTTCGAGGTGCTCGAGCAGCCCAGCTTTTTGCAAATAGTCGGTGACTACTCGCGAGCCGGGGGCGAGTGAGGTTTTCACCCAGGGCTGGGAGGTCAGGCCGCGCGCGCGCGCGTTGCGAGCCAGCAAGCCGGCCGCCACCAGCACCGCGGGATTCGAGGTATTGGTGCAGCTGGTGATGGCCGCAATCAGCACCGCGCCGTCCTTTACCACGAAGCTCTCGGTGCCGATGCTCGCAATCGCGATGCCGGTGGCTTTGGAATTCTTCTGGGTGCGCTCTTCGACCATTTTCTTGACGCTGGCCTGGTAGACTTTTTTCGCACTGCGCAGCGGCACGCGATCCTGGGGCCGCTTCGGACCGGCGAGAGAGGGCTCGACCGTCGACAGATCGAGTTCCACGACATCGGTGTAGTCTGCCGCCGCCGCGCCATCGATCCGCCATAGCCCTTGCGCTTTGGCATAGGCCTCGACCAGCGCGATTTGCTCCGCCGAACGGCCGGTGAGCTCCAGATAGCGAATGGTTTCTTCGTCGATGGGGAATACCGCACAGGTCGAACCGAATTCGGGCGACATGTTGGCGATAGTGGCGCGGTCGGCCAAGGGTAATCTCTTGAGTCCGTCGCCGAAAAATTCGACGAACTTGTCGACCACGCCTTTTTTGCGAAGAATTTCGGTGACGGTGAGCACCAGGTCGGTCGCCGTGGTCCCCGCAGGCAATGCCCCGGTGAGCTTGAAGCCGATGACTTGCGGGATCAGCATGGTCACGGGCTGACCCAACATGGCCGCTTCGGCTTCGATGCCGCCGACTCCCCATCCAAGTACCCCGAGGCCATTGACCATGGTGGTGTGCGAGTCGGTACCCACCAATGTGTCCGGGTAAGCGAGAAGCTTGCCGTGCGCTTCGTCCGAGAAAATGACCCGTGCCAAGCGCTCGATGTTGACCTGATGGACGATGCCGGTATTGGGCGGCACCACCTTGAAATTACTGAACGCGGTTTGGCCCCATCGCAGGAACATATAGCGTTCACCGTTGCGATTGAACTCAATTTCATTGTTGTGCTTCAGCGAGTCCGCCGTGCCGTATTCGTCCACTTGAACGGAGTGATCGATCACCAGTTCGGCGGGAGCCAAAGGGTTGACTCTCTGCGGATCTCCGCCCAGTCGGACGATGGCTTCGCGCATGGCGGCCAAATCGACGATGCAGGGTACGCCGGTAAAGTCCTGCATGATTACCCGCGCCGGCGTGAAGGCGATTTCATGGCTCGGCAATGCTTTAGGATCCCACCCGAGCAGGGCCTCGATATCGCTTTTGGTGACATTGAGACCGTCTTCAAATCGCAAGAGGTTTTCCAAGAGAATCTTCAAGGAAAAGGGCAGGCGGTCGACATTGAGCGGCTTGAGCGCATTTAGACTCAATATTTCATATTGCTGCGTGCCCACCCTGAGCGTCGTTCTTGCTTTGAAGCTATCGGTCATGACCCCTCCACGGAAAAAAAAGAATTATAATTGATTCCGCGCGCTTTCGGATGCCACGGAAGAATTGAAACGTTGCTCGATGACGGCGCCGCCGAGACAGCGTGTGCCGCGATAAAAGACGGCGTACTGTCCGGGGGTGACCGCCCGCGCAGGGGCTCGCAGGAGCACGCGGCGCCGCGTTGCATCGATCGCCTGCACGGTGCAGGGCAAGTCGCTCTGCCGGTAACGCGTTTTGACGGCGCATTCCAAGGGTTGATCAGCGGCATCCTCCGTGCTCAACCAATGCAATTCCGCGACTTCAAACGCATCGGACAGCAGCAGAGGGTGGTCCTGGTCTTGGACGACGATCAGCGCATTGCGCTCGAGGTTTTTATCGGCCACGTACCAGGGAGCGGCGGGCGTGTCGGATCGCCCGCCGATGCCCAATCCTTGGCGCTGGCCCAGGGTGAAGAGCGCCAGGCCGCGATGTTCGCCGACGACGCGGCCCTCCGCGGTTTCGATGGGTCCCGGCCGGGTATGCAAATAACTTCTGAGAAAGTCTTGAAATGGACGTTCACCGATGAAACAGATGCCGGTGCTGTCGGGTTTGTCATACACCGGTAAGCCGGCGGCGTGCGCCAGTTCGCGAACCTCGGCTTTGTGTAACTCGCCGATCGGAAACAGAGTGCTGCGCAGTGCCGCCGGCGCGACGCCGTGCAGAAAATAACTTTGGTCCTTGGCGGCATCCGCGGCTTTCAAGAGCCGGGGGCCCGAATCCGTCTGCTCCAAGCGTGCATAGTGGCCGGTGGCTAGCCACGAAGCGCCGAGGCGCTGCATATAGTCCAGGCAAACCCCGAACTTGATTTCGCGGTTGCACAGCACGTCCGGGTTCGGAGTGCGCCCGGCGGCGTATTCACGCAAAAAATGCCGGAATACGCGCTCGCGATACTGTGCGGCGAAACTCACCCGATGCAGGGGTATTCCCAAAATTTCGCAGACTCGGCGCGCGTCTTGAAAGTCGCTCGCGGTGGTGCAATAGGAGTCCTCGTCATCCTCCCAGTTCGACATGAACAATCCCTGGAC
>JALYIW010000141.1 GCA_030775625.1 Pseudomonadota bacterium
TGTCTGATGTGTGGGCCAAATCGATGCACGAACCTGACAAACGGCGCGGCAGGAATCAAACGCCGCCCCTATGCGACCGTCCGAAGTCGCCTTGCAGGCCTTCGCCCAATTTACGGAGACGAATTTATGAAATTAACTGACCATCCGCCTGTATGCCCGCATAGTCACAGGGCCGCCCTGTGAAGGATTTCGACGATACGGTTGTCATCCGGCAGATCGCCACGCCGACGAAATGCAATGTACTTGTCGTGGATGACGACGAATTGGTTCGCGGGCAACTTGCCTCGCTGCTCCGCCTTGCCGGTTACCAGGTGCACTGCGCGGCGTCCGGTGCGCAGGCCTTGTTGATGCTCGGGACAAGACCCTGCGAAATCGTCCTTACCGATTGGGAGATGCCGGACATGGACGGGCCGGCGTTGTGCAGGTCATTGCGACTCCGGGACGGCGAGCGGTATACCTATGTGCTGATGCTATCTATCCGCAATGGGCCCGCGGACATTTTGGGCGGACTTGACGCGGGCGTGGACGATTACGTAGTGAAAGGGGCACCCGCCGAAGAATTGCTGGCGCGAGTGGAAGTAGGACGTCGGATCACGCACCTGGAGCAGGCACTGCGGATCAGCAGCGCAGAGAATCGACGGCTGTCCGTGACGGATGCGTTGACGGGTGCACACAATCGCCGATTTCTGATGAAGTACCTGCCGCGTGAATTGGCGCGGGCGAGGCGCTACGCTCACCCCATCGCGATATTGAGCTGCGATATCGACGAGTTCAAAGCGGTGAACGATTGCCACGGTCATGAGGCCGGCGACCAGGTGCTGCAGGCCTTCGTTGCCCGCGCGCTTTCCTGTACTCGCGAATCCATCGACTGGATTGCGCGCGCCGGCGGCGAGGAATTCATCGTGGTCCTGCCTGAGACCGCGCTCGATGGCGCGAGCACGGTGGCCGAAAAAGTCCGGATCGCCATGGCGGACCACGGAATTCCCACATGCTCGGGCCCGATCATCGCCAAGGTGAGCATCGGCGTCACCGCGCTCGAGACTCCGGAGGAGTTGGCCAGTGTACCCATGGCGGAGTTGTTGCGGGCAGCAGACCAGTGCCTGTATGCCAGCAAATCCCGCGGTCGGGACCGTTCCACCTGTCTCTCGCTGGCGTCCGCCGCTGGGCTTTCGCGGGCCGGCGCGCCGAGGGGAAAGTATGGGATCAATTAATCACTGGTCGCGCTACCGGGATTCATTCGGGCCGCCGCCGCAAAGCGTCTTCTGCGAACTTCCGAGGGCTCCCCGGTGAAACCAACCGACTCGTGGCCGAGGCTCGGAGTGCCCGGGGGATCCGATGATGCTTTCGCGGAGCTACGAAGGTCCTACCGCGACCGCTTGCGCAGCGATAGGACACGATTGATGACTCTCCGCAACGGTCTGTGCGCTCCCGCTGGGGAGACCGTGTCTCTCTATGAGGCCATTCGGCGGATCGCCCACGGCATGGCGGGGGCGGCGGCCGTTTTCAAGGTTTCGGATGTCTTTGACGCGTCGAGCACCCTAGAACGGTCCGTTTCGTCGGCATCCACCGCGCATGGCGGGGAGCTGGCGATGACAACACCGGCCGCCCTAGATCGACTAATCGAGTTGCTATTGGCCGAGTACCCCTGACGCATGTCAACCGGTTCATTTCTCTAGGCGGCGGCGCTCCGCAGGGTGAGCTTCCAGGTTGTGGATCCCCCGCCGACACCGGGGTCACGAACAAGGTAACGGGGCTGTTTTTTTAGGTATATGGCAGAGGCTCAGTCTGTCAAATACCGCGCGCTGGTGGCGTTTGACTAAGGTCAATGTCTCTTTGACGTTGATGGCTGGCCCACAAGGCTTGGGCTGGAGGGATTCAAGCGGGGATGAGGAGACCGAGGACTCGGCCGGTACAGCCAGCGCTCCAGATCGGCCTCTGGCAGCGCGGCCATTGCGCGGGCTGGGCGCTAAGCCTGAAGCTTGATAAGGTCTTACCCAATGGCCAAATCAATGTCTCGCCGCCCCAGGAATTATCTTGAGCTTACATCCTGACACCATCATTCCTGTGAATGAGCCGCAGCGTATGACGGCGGTGAAACGCTACGACATCCTCGATACCCCTCAGGACGGATCCTTCGACCGTATTACGGCAATTGCCGCGCGCCGTTTCGAGGTTCCAATTTCGATCATTAGTATCGTTGACCACGACCGCATTTGGTTTAAATCCCATCATGGCGTGTCGGTACAACAGATCGACCGTGAGGCGGGTTTGTGCGCATCAGCTATTTTGTCGCACGAGCCGCACATCCTTTTGGATGCAAAGACTGATCCGCGTTCGCTCACGAACCCACTCGTTGCAGGCGATTTCGGGCTTCGCTTCTATGCGGGCGTGCCACTTCGGACCAGTGACGGATACAATCTCGGCACCCTATGCGTTATCGACAAGGAAGCGCGGCCGATCGATCAAAGTCAGATCGACGATCTCAAGGATCTGGCGTCCGTCGTCATGGACCAATTGGAGCTGCGCTTATCCGCGCGCCAAGCGATTTCCAAGGCCGAGATCATGGCCCGTGAGATCGATCACCGTGTCATGAACAGCCTACAGTTCATCTCCAGCCTGCTCGTAATGCAGAGTCGAACCCCAGACCTGGCCGCTGTCGCCTCAAATGAATTGCAGATGGCGGCAGCCCGCGTCACTGCAGTCGCTCGCGTGCATCGCAACTTTTATTCGGACGCAGCGGCCGAAGTGTCCTGCATCACTTTTATCCGCCGTCTTTGTGCTGACCTGTCGAGTATTCTCGGCAAACCCATTTATGTGCATGGCGATGAAGGCAACGTTCCGACGACCCGCATTCAAACGATCGGCCTTCTGGTGAACGAGCTGGTCACTAATGCGGCAAAGCACAGCATGGGCAAGATTGACGTCGCCTATACAATCTGCGGCCACACCCAGGAACTCCAGGTTTGTGACGACGGCGAAGGGCTACCGGCGGACTTCAATCCCGACGAGAACGTGACAGGTCTCGGAATGAGAGTGCTTACGACCCTCACAAAGCAACTCGGTGGGCGCATGACCACGCGCTCAAACCCGACCGGCCATGGGGCTTGCTTCACGATAACCTTCCCCGCGTAGCAACCATTTCCACTGCACTAGCTGGATTAAACATTCCCATTAATAGCCCTGCAATGGGCGTGTCGCGCCCATGTGCGTATGTCCGCAATCGGCCAGCTGCGGTCATACGGAGCGCCAAGTTCATTGGCGCAAAGCCGACGGACATTGCGTTTCGCGGGAACAGCGCGTAGAAGTCTGCAGCAGGACACCAAAATCGCCAAGCAGGAAATCAGGATGCAGATTTCCGTTGAACAAAGGGAAAACTCCCTTTTGGCCGCACTGCCAGATCCCGAGTGGCAGCGTTGGGAACCGCTGCTCCAGCCAATCGACATGCCGCTAGGCGAAGTTTTGTACGAGTCCGGCGCCACGTTAAGCCACGTGTACTTTCCGACCACTTCCATCGTCTCGCTGCTCTCCGTAATGAAAAACGGTGCTTCGGCCGAGATTGCTGTGGTCGGGAATGAAGGAATTGTCGGTATCTCGTTGTTCATGGGGGGCGAATCCACTCCAAGCCGCGCAGTAGTTCAAAGTGCCGGCCACGGCTTCCTGTTGGATGCGCAATTGATGAAAGATGAATTCGGGCGAGGGGGACCCGTGC
>JALYIW010000142.1 GCA_030775625.1 Pseudomonadota bacterium
GGGTTGGTGATCGGCGAATCCAGAGAGCCATTGAGGGTACCCTGTGATCCGAAGGTACCCATGCCTCCAATGCCATTCGCCCCACCGATGCCAGTCAAGCCTCCGGCCACGTTGCCGCCAAGCCCACCTGTGACGCCGCCCAAAAGACCCGCATACACGGGGGAGGCGATGGTCAATATGGTCGCGACCGCGGCGACTTTAAGAATAGTTTTGCTCTTCATGCCGTACTCCTGTGACCGCAGACATCCCGCGGCCTTCACTGGTGATACGACGGTGCAAGGGCATTTCATCCATCGACCGAGAAATTAGCAAAATAGAGGGACGCCGGCCCGATTCGGACGGTTATCGTTTAATGAGCGCGGTTGGATCTACCCGATATTCCGCCCCCACGAGGCCGAGACCATAAGTTAAATCCTTGCCCGGCGGCCCTAAGTCAATCGCGGATTTCGCCAGCGCGGCAATGGCCGCGACGGCGGCGGCGGCATCCGGCCCCGAGAGTTTGCCCGCGAGCATGGCCGCGACAATGGGCGCCGCAAATGACGTGCCACGCACGGATTGATAAGTGTGGTCAAGCGCGCAAGCGGCCATATCCGCGCCATACGCCGCAAACATCACCTGCGCGCCGCGCGCCGCCTCGATCAGCACCTGATGATGCGCATCTACAGCTGTGACCCCCACTACGTGCGGATAAGAAGCGGGGTAGAGCGGCGGCGCCGCGGGCCCATCGTTGCCCACCGCCGCGACGATCACGTAACCGTCAGCGATGAGCGCAGCAATGACCCGCTCGAGCATGAGGTTTTTCGGACCGACCAAGCTGACATTGATGACCGGGACCTTCTCCTGCACCATCCAACCGAAGGCTGCCACCAGGGTATCGACAGATCCTCCGGTCGGAGCGCCGCAATACACATCCGCCGCGTACAACATGGCATCCGGGCGAACTCCCGCAAAGCCCGGAGCGCGTCCCACCAAAAGCGACGCCACTGCGGTGCCGTGATTTGCCGCGATCACTTTATTGCCGCAGCCCCAGGTACGGATGAGGCGATTTTGGAATGCCGGGTGGCTTATATCCAAACCCGTATCCAACAGACCGATACGCACTGTGGGATTATTGGGGCGCTCCGAGTCGGACGGCAAGACTGAGGTGGCCTGCGGCGCGGATGACTCTTGCGAGCCTGGCATTCCGCTGCCGGAATAGATGTGATTGTAGTCGAATATCCCGCTCGGATCGGCCTCGCGCAGGGTGCGCAAGGCCTTTTTCGTGGCCATTCCCGGCGGCGCCCGCAGGACCACCAAATGAATATTCAACGCATCAATGTTTTGTTCTCGATCAACGATGAATCCAAGTGAGCGCAACTGGTCCTTGAGAGGTGCGATCGGCGAGAGCACCAAAATTTCGTTGCGCACGATGGGATCGCCTGCCGGATCGGTTTCGATGATCTGGCGATTGGCGCGAATCAATTTATCGGCCGCCAGGCGTCGCAGGCTGCTCAGTCGATCGAGTGATTGCGCCTCGAGATTAGTGGCGGTTTGCGGGAGAGTTTGCAGGGGCAAAGTAGGCAGCGGCAAACTCGGCAGTCGAAGCTGCGCATTGGCCGGCCCAGCAGCCAGCGTCATCGCCAAAACATATCGCAGCGGCATTTGCATGAGGGAACTCGCATTTTAAGCCGATATTTTCCAGCGGCTGATACAATTAATGGAAGAAAACTCACTTCTCGAACGTCTATCCCATGAATACGAACGAGACACGGCAAACCATCCACGCTCAAATCGTCGTCTTGCTGCCTCGATTGAGGAGATTTGCGCGGAATCTGACGCGCAACGTGCACGATGCCGACGATATCGTGCAGATCGCGCTGGAAAGGGCGCTGTCGCGGCTCGATCAATGGCGCAGCGACGCGCGTCTCGACAGTTGGCTGTTCAAGATCGTGAGAAACGCTTGGATCGATGAATTGCGGTCGCGGGGACGGCGCGACAAAATGTTTCTCGCGGAAGAGGAGGGTGAAAATGTCGGTTCGGACACGATGCAGGCAGAAACAGCAATGGAATCCGTTCGCTCTGCCATTGCGCGCCTGCCGGAAGACCAGCGCATTGCGGTGAGTCTGGTGTTGGTTGAAGAGTTGCCCTACAAGGAAGCCGCCGAAGTGCTCGATATACCCATTGGGACGCTGACTAGCCGACTTGCCCGCGGTCGAGAGGCATTACAGGCGATGCTCGGGCCGGAGGGAGGCAGATGAACATTTCCGATGAAACGCTCATGGCATACGCGGATGGAGAATTGGATGCTTCGGCGCGGGCGGCTGTGGAAGCGGCCATGCGCGCAAATCCGCAGATTGAACGACGGATTGCGCAACATCGAGCACTGCGCGAACGGATTTGCGCGGCCTACGCCGCGGAACTGTCGAATCCTGTCCCCGAGGAATTGCTGGCCACGATGGAGGCGGCTTCGCACGGCCGTAGCGGCAATGTGCTCAATCTCGCGGCTGCGCGCAGGCAAGATACGCGCAAATCGGCGCGCACTCCGGCGAGATCGCCATGGCTGCCGCTGGCGTCGATGGCAGCCAGCGTGTTGGTGGGAGTGGCGGTAGGGTACTTCATGTCGCAGCAAACGCAGGCCCCACTCATGAGAATTGCCGACGGCCGCTTCGTCGCTCGTGGGCAACTCGCCAATGTCTTGTCGAATCAAGTCGTTGCCGATCAGAGGGCGGGCTCGGCCATCATGATTGGGGTGAGCTTCGTTGCGAAGTCGGGGGACTATTGCCGCACTTTCGCGCTCTCCGGCACGGTATCCGCCTCGGGTCTTGCCTGCCGTCACGGACCGCAATGGCTGATACAAGCTCTGGATCAAGGACCCCGGGCGGTCGGCGATCAAACTGAATATCGAACGGCGTCCTCACCCATGACGGCGCTGATCTTGAAATCGGTTGAAGATCAGATTGTCGGAGAGGCTTTGGATCAAGCGTCTGAGGAGGCAGCGCGCAACAGCGGTTGGACGGCGGCCAAACGGTAACTACATTGCCGCGGCAAGCTTGGATTTCGGAAGCATGCTGCGCGGATCGACCGCAATGTCACCGTCGCGAATCTCGAAATGCACGTGCGGACCAGTGGAATGTCCGGTTGCGGTCGCGCCGCAGAATGATCAGGGTTTCCATATCCGCGCAGGCCGTCGCCCGCATAAATGACTTCATCATCGGCGATGGCTTGGGAGCAGCGATTGGCGGGGCTGCGCCCGCCTATGAGGCTAAGGCTCGGGCCAGCGCCGCCTTGCGCTCCTGTCTGCGAGCCTGCAGGATGGCTTCCGTATAACCGTTCGCCTGTTCACGTCCTTTGAACACCAAGTCGCGCGCAGCCTGGAAAGCGATGTTGTTGGCCGGATCGTCCGCGAGGCTGTGATACGAAGGGTCAGAGGCATTCTGTTGGTCAACCACTTGCGCCATGCGAAGCAGCGCCTGCGTGACTTGCTCGGCTGAACATATCCCGTGGTACAGCCAGTTGGCGACATGCTGACTGGAGATGCGCAGAGTGGCCCGATCTTCCATGAGAGCGACGTTGTAATAGTCCGGGACTTTGGAGCAGCCGACGCCGGCGTCTATCCAACGCACCACATAGCCGAGAATGCTCTGCGCATTGTTATTGAGTTCTTCCTCGATGTCGGCGCTGCTCCAAGCAGGATGGGCGGCGAGGGGCGGCGTCAAAATTTCATCCAGAGAAGCACGCGGCCGCTTCGAGAGCAGCGTTTGAACCGCGGCGACGTCGACTTGGTGGTAATGAAGCGCATGCAGAGTCGCTGCGGTGGGAGAGGGCACCCAGGCGGTCGTGGCGCCGGCTTGCGGGTGCGCAACCTTCGCTTTGAGCATATCGGCCATGAGATCCGGCATGGCCCACATGCCTTTTCCAATCTGGGCGCGGCCGCGCAGGCCGCACGCGATACCGACATCGACGTTCTGCCGTTCATAGGCATCCAGCCAGATGGCTTTTTTCAACTCGCTCTTACGGGGAACTGCAGCAGCCTCCATGGAGGTGTGGATTTCGTCCCCCGTTCGATCGAGGAAGCCGGTATTGATGAAGACCACCCGATGTCTCGCTGCGCGGATGCACTCCGCCAGGTTCACCGTGGTGCGCCGCTCTTCGTCCATGATGCCAATCTTCAAGGTGTGGCCCGGCAGACCCAGCAATACCTCGACCGCGGTGAATAATTCATCCGCAAAGGCGACCTCTTCCGGGCCATGCATTTTTGGTTTGACTATGTAGATCGATCCGCAGCGCGAATTACGCATGGCATTCGCCGGCCGCAAGTCATGCATTGCGATGAGCGCCGTCATGGCGGCATCGAGGAGACTCTCTGGGGTCGGCTTGCCGTCCAAGGTGACCATGTC
>JALYIW010000143.1 GCA_030775625.1 Pseudomonadota bacterium
TTGGAAGAAGTCAATAGCGTTACTATCGACTAACCGACGATTAAAGGATTGAGTTATGGCGACAGCAGCAACCGCAGGGAAAAAGGAAACCCAGTTCATCTGGGAAGGGAAGGACAAGCGCGGCAACAAGGTTAAAGGCAAGTCGCTTGCGGCCAACGAAGCGAGCCTGCGCGCAGACCTCAGGCGTCAGGGCGTTGCTCCCACGCGCGTCAAGACGCAAAGCAATGCATTCAGATCGGGAGGAAAAGTCGACGCCGCGGATATCGCAGTTTTCAGCCGTCAGCTCGCGACCATGATGTCGGCCGGCATTCCGATGGTGCAGGCCTTCGAGATCATCGGCAACGGGCATGAAAAGCCCGCCATGCAAAAGCTGGTGCTCGACATCAAAGCCAACATCGAAGGCGGCAGCACGCTTCACGAATCTCTGGCCAAGTTTCCCTTGTATTTCGATGATCTTTTCGTGAATTTGGTGGAAGCGGGCGAACAGGCCGGCGCACTGGAAACCTTGCTCGAAAAGATCGCAAGCTACAAGGAGAAGACTGAAGCCCTCAAAAAGAAAATCAAGAAAGCGCTTTTCTATCCTCTTGCCGTGCTCGCGGTCGCTATCATCGTCAGTGCGGTGCTGCTCATCTTCGTAATCCCGCAGTTCGAATCATTGTTCAAGGGCTTCGGCGCGGATCTTCCTGCATTCACTCAAATGGTCGTCAACCTGTCGCGCTTCATGACTAGCAAGGGATGGATGGTGGGCATAGTCCTCGCCGGCAGCATTTATGCGTTCCTGTACTTTCATAAGCGGTCTCGGAACATGCGCCGTTTTCTCGACCGCGTCATGCTGAAATTTCCCATCATCGGGGCCATTCTGGTCAAGTCAGCGATCGCTCGATTTGCTCGCACCTTGTCCACGATGTTCGCCGCCGGCGTGCCGCTGGTCGAAGCCATGCAATCCGTGGCGGGCGCCACCGGCAACATCGTGTACGAAGAAGCCACGTTGCGCATGAAGGACGAAATCGCCACGGGTCAACGCCTGCAGCGTGCGATGGAAAATACCGGCCTGTTCCCCAACATGGTGGTGCAAATGATCGCCGTGGGCGAAGAATCGGGGTCGCTCGATACCATGTCCGCCAAGGTCGCGGAATTCTATGAGGCCGAAGTCGACAACGCGGTCGACAGCATGTCGAGCCTGATGGAACCGGTCATCATGGCTGTCTTGGGCGTCCTCGTGGGCGGCATGGTCATTGCCATGTACCTGCCCATCTTCAAACTCGGTTCGGTGGTGTGATTCATTCCGGGCACGCGGCGCTCGAGATTACCCATGTTGAACGATCTCGCCGCGCTCTTCATCGGGAGCCCCGCGCTGTTTGCCGGTTCCGTCTTCGTCATCGGCTTGGTCATCGGCAGCTTTCTCAACGTCGTCATCTACCGCCTGCCCATCATCCTGGAGCGGGAGTGGCATGCGCAGGCGGCGGACCTCTTGCCTGTCAGCGACCACGCCACGACGGTGGCAGCCCCGCCTGTCGAGCGGTTCACCTTGAGCGCTCCCCGCTCCGCCTGCCCCGCCTGTAAGGCGCCCATCAAGGCCTGGCAGAACATTCCCGTGCTCAGCTGGCTGGCGCTCCGGGGGCGCTGCGCAAACTGCAAAACCAAGATCTCGGTCCGCTACCCGGTGGTGGAATTCGCAACCGCAGTACTATCGGCCTGGGTGGCGTGGCACTTCGGTTTCGGCGTGCCGGCGGCTTGCGGGATACTCATCACCTGGGCGCTCATCGCGCTCACCGGCATCGACATCGACCACCAGTTGCTGCCCGACGGCATTACGCTCCCGCTCCTGTGGGCGGGACTATTGGCCGCGGCGATTTTCGGCGCCGGCGCGGCCGGCTCCTCGTTGGCCTCCGTCTTTTCAACTTCGGCTTTTCCAGCGACCACGCTGTCCCTGGCCCCCCTCCCCGTCTCCCCCCGCGATGCCATCATCGGCGCAGCCGCCGGTTACCTCAGCCTGTGGCTGGTGTTCCACGCCTTTCGCCTAGTCACGGGCAAAGAAGGCATGGGCTACGGTGACTTCAAACTCTTTGCCGCCCTGGGCGCATGGTTGGGTTGGAAGCTGCTGCCGTTGATCATCATGTTGTCCGCCGCCACCGGGGCGGTACTCGGAATTTCGATGATCGTGCTGCGCGGCCGCGACAAGGCGGCCCCCATGCCGTTCGGTCCCTACCTGGCTGCCGCCGGCTGGCTCGCGATGATGTACGGTGACTCACTGGTGAACACCTACCTGCGCGTCTCGGGCCTGCAACACTGACCCATGACACGCCGCCTGCTCATTGGTCTGACGGGCGGGATCGCGAGCGGCAAGAGCACCGTCGCACAGCGCTTCATCGAGCTGGGCGTGCCCGTGATCGACGCGGACGAGGCCGCTCGCGCGGTGGTCGAGCCGGGCCAGCCCGGCCTTGCCCGTATCATCGAAAAATTCGGGCCGGACATCCTGTCCCCGGATGGACACCTCGATCGACGCGCACTGCGCAATCGGGTGTTTTCGGACCCTGCGCTGCGCAAAGACCTGGAAGCCCTCTTGCACCCGCTGATCCGCGCCCATATGGAACATTGCGCCGCGGCGACCTCCGGCCCCTATGCCGTCATGGCCATTCCGTTGCTCATCGAAGGGGGAGATGCCCGCCTCAGGGTCGACCGCATATTGGTCGTGGATGTCGATGAGAGCGTGCAGCTGCAGCGGGTGGTGGCACGCGATGCCTGCACCGAAGCACAGGCGCGCGCCATTCTCGCGGCACAAGCTTCACGCGCCGAT
>JALYIW010000144.1 GCA_030775625.1 Pseudomonadota bacterium
GGTGAATTGAAAACTACCGGCAACATCGAAGCCGCCAAAGCCGTCGGCCGCGCTATCGCAGAGCGCGCCAAAGCCCAGGGGATTTCGAAGGTCGCATTCGACCGTTCCGGTTTCATGTATCACGGGCGCGTCAAAGCGCTGGCAGAGGCCGCACGCGAAGCGGGTCTCGAGTTCTAACGGAAGGTCTGAGGGGCACTATGGCGAGAGTAGAAAAACCGATGTCCGGCGATGACCTGCTCGAAAAGCTGGTTGCGGTGAATCGCGTCGCGAAGGTGGTGAAGGGCGGCAAACAATTCGGCTTCACCGCACTGACCGTCGTGGGCGACGGCGCGGGTCGCGTCGGCTTCGGTTACGGCAAGGCGCGCGAAGTGCCCGTCGCGATTTCCAAAGCGATGATGCAGGCGCGCAAGAGTCTGGTTAACGTCTCCTTGAAAAACGATACCTTGTTCTATGCCGTCAAAGGACGTCATGGAACCACGCGGGTTTACATGCAGCCGGCCGCCGACGGTACGGGCGTGATTGCCGGTGGCGGCATGCGCGCCGTGTTCGAATGCGCCGGCGTGCGCAACGTGCTGGCAAAGAGCTATGGCTCGCGCAACCCGATCAACGTGGTGCGCGCAACCATGGATGCCTTGGCCAAATTACGCACGCCGGACGATATCGCGGCAAAGCGCGGCAAGAGCGTCGCGGAACTCGTGAGCTAACGGCATGACGGACAAAACAATCAAGGTCACCTTGGTCAAGAGCATGTTCGGCCAGCTGGCGAGCATCCGCAATTCCGCCCGTGGTCTCGGGCTGCGTCGCATCGGCCACAGCGTGGTAGTCGTCGATACCCCAGCCAATCGCGGGATGGTCAATGCCGCCATCCACATGCTCAAGATCGAGCCCGCACTGGGCGCGGCGTCAGCCGTGACTTCGAAGAAGAGAGTTTAAAAATGCGTCTAAATACCATCAAGCCGGGTGCCGGCTCCAAACGAACTCGACTGCGGGTCGGACGCGGCGCCTCCGCCGGCCAGGGCAAGACTTGCGGTCGCGGCGTCAAGGGACAGCGCGCGCGCAAGGGCGGTTACCACAAGGTCGGATTTGAAGGCGGCCAGATGCCTTTGCAGCGGCGCTTGCCGAAGATCGGCTTTCGTTCGCACATGAAGACTTCCCGTGCCGAACTCACGCTCACGGATTTGATGCGCGTTTCCGGCACTGAAGTGACGCTGCAGGGTTTGATCGACGCGAATCTCGTTCCAGAGAGCACGAAAATCGTAAAAATCATTCTATCGGGCAAGGTTTCAAAAGCCTACGCCATCAAGGACACCGTGATCACGGCTACCCGGGGCGCGAAAAGCGCAGTCGAGTTGGCCGGCGGAAGTTTCCAGGCCTAACAGCCCAAAGACCGTGGCCACATCCAATCCTACCGCCGCCTTAGGGGACATGACGCGCTTCGCTGAAATGCGCAAGCGTCTGTTGTTTCTATTGGGTGCGTTGGTGGTTTATCGGCTGGGCACCTTCATTCCGGTGCCTGGGATCGATGCGGCGCGGTTCGCTACTTTCTTTTCGACCCAGAACGGCACGCTGCTCGGCATGTTCAACATGTTTTCGGGCGGAGCTTTACAGCGTTTTAGCATTTTCGCGCTGAACGTCATGCCCTATATCACCGCCTCCATCATCATCCAGATGGCCTCGATGGTATATCCGCCGTGGGCGCAGATCCGCAAGGACGGCGAATCCGGACGTCGCAAGCTGATGCAATACACGCGCTACGGCACGGTGTTGCTCGCGGCGTTTCAGGGCTTCGGCGCCGCCCTGGCGATTCAGAATTCGGGCGGCAATCTGGTGCCGAACCCCGGACCACAGTTTTTGTTCATCGCGACGGTATCGATAACTACCGGCACTTTGTTCGTGATGTGGCTGGGCGAGCAGATCACCGAGCGCGGCATCGGCAACGGCATCACCATGATCATCGTCGCGGGCATCATTGCGGGCCTGCCGCGGGCCATCGGTAACACCCTGGAAATGGTGCGTTCGGGCGAAATGAACCCCTTGATCGTGCTGCTGATTTTGGTGGTCGTAATCCTGGTGACCCTGTTCTGCGTGTTCGTCGAGCGGGCGCAGCGCAAAATCCAGGTGAACTACGCCAAGCGCCAAGTTGGGCGCCGCATGATGCAGGGGCAGAGCACGCATTTGCCCTTTAAACTCAACATGGCCGGCGTCATTCCGCCGATTTTCGCTTCCAGCCTGTTGGTGTTCCCGGCCACCGTTGCCCAGTTTTTCGGCAACAGCCCGAATCCGAATGCCATACAGCGGACCTTGCAAAAAATCGCCGCCATCCTCAATTATGGTCAGCCGCTGCATGTTTTGCTGTTTGCCCTGCTGATCATCGGCTTTGCGTTCTTTTATGTGGCATTGGTGTATGACGCCCGTGACACGGCGGAGAACCTGAAGAAAGCCGGTGCCTTCATTCCGGGTATCCGGCCGGGGCAGCAGACCGGCGATTACCTGGATAAGGTACTGACGCGCCTGACTTTGTGGGGCGGCCTGTACATCATGTCCGTGTGCTTGTTGCCGGAAATTATTCGCATGGTGAACCCCGCCATTCCTTTTCAGTTCGGCGGCACTTCGCTGTTGATCATCGTCGTCGGTGTCATGGATTTCATTGCACAGACGCAGTCGCATTTGATGTCGCACCAATATGAGGGCTTGATGAAAAAGGCCAGCCTGCGCGGCATTGGGAGTAAGAAATGAAAGTTCGTCCTTCGGTCAAGAAAATCTGCAAGAACTGCAAAATCGTGCGGCGCCGCGGCATCGTTTACATCATTTGCTCGTCGGATCCGCGCCACAAGCAGCGGCAAGGCTGATGGGTCAGGGGAAAGACATGGATTTTTGCAGCGGGTTGATATCACCCGCGCCCTTGTTGTTTATGGGGCTTTCTTATATACTTGCGCGCTTTTTCGCGTGCGCTATGGTGGAGAAATAGATGGCGCGTATCGCCGGCATCAACATACCGATGAACAAGCATGTCGTCATCGGTTTAACCCACATTTTTGGCGTTGGAAACAGCCGCGCGGCGCGCATTTGCGACGCAGCCGGCGTGAAATACAGCGTCAAGGTGAAGGATCTTACGGACGCTGAAGTGGCGTCGCTCCGGTCGCAGGTCGCAAAGTTTGCGGTCGAAGGGGATTTGCGGCGGGAAGTGTCGATGAATATCAAACGCCTGATGGACTTGGGTTGTTACCGCGGCATCCGGCATCGCAAGGGTTTGCCGATGCGCGGTCAACGCACCCGCACCAATGCGCGCACCCGTAAAGGACCGCGCAAGCAAGCGGTGAAGATGAACGCGCCGCCGGGCAAGGTCTAGCAATGGGTTTCGACCTAAGTGGACGGGGTCGCATCGACCCCGTTAAATGTGGCGCGAAGCGCCTGAAAATTCGGCGCCGCATCGATGCCGTAGGTGTTAAATAAAATGGCTGATCAGAAACAAGCAGGTCAAGGCGGCGGCGACAAGAGCGGCAAGCCGCAGCGCAAGAAGGTTCGCAAGAACGTGCTCGACGCAATCGCGCATGTGCATGCCTCTTTCAACAATACGATCATTACCATCACCGATCGCCAGGGAAACACGCTCTCTTGGGCGACTTCGGGAGGTTGTGGCTTTCGCGGTTCACGCAAGTCCACGCCGTTCGCGGCACAGGTAGCGGCGGAACGCGCCGGCAATGCCGCGCAGGAACATGGCGTGAAGAATGTCGAAGTGCGCGTCATGGGCCCTGGCCCGGGCCGCGAGTCCGCCGTTCGCGCGCTGAATGGCTGCGGACTGAAGATCACCAACATCGAGGATGTGACGCCCATCCCGCATAACGGATGTCGTCCGCCGAAAAAGCGCCGCGTTTGAAGTTGCGGGTTTACTAAGCTCCGCGTTCGAAGTTCTCCGATTTTGCTCAAGGGTTTGTAATGGCAAAGTACACCGGTCCGAAATGTAAGCTGTCGCGTCGCGAAGGAACCGATCTGTTCCTGAAGAGCGGCGTCAAGCCTCTGGAGTCGAAGTGCAAGCTCGAAGTGCCGCCGGGCGGTGTGAAAAGCGAGCGCAAGCAGCGACTGTCGGAATACGGTTTGCAGCTGCGTGAAAAGCAGAAGCTGCGCCGCATGTATGGCGTGCTGGAGCGGCAGTTCCGCAATTACTACCACAAAGCGGCCGGACGTCCGGGCGCCACCGGCGAAACCCTGCTGCAGTATTTGGAATGCCGGTTGGACAATGTGGTCTACCGCATGGGCTTTGCGTCCACCCGTGCCGAGGCTCGCCAGCTTGTGAGCCATAAGGCCGTTGCCGTGAACGACCAGCTGGTCAATATCGCGTCTTTTCAGTGCAAGGCCGGTGATGTTATCAGCTTGCGCGAGAAGGCCAAGAAGCAGACGCGGATCACGGCCGCCCTGACGATTGCCGCGCAGGTCGGCTTTCCGGATTGGGTGGAAGTGGACGACAAGAAGTTTTCGGGAATTCTGAAGTCCGTTCCCGATCGTCAGGAGATTTTGCCTGACATCAACGAGAGTCTGGTCGTCGAGTTGTATTCTAAATAACCATTTATTGGCTTAACGCAGCAGCTCGTGGCGGCGTTTCCGCTGTTAGTCAACGTAGGTGATATCCATGCAGGGATCGATCAATGAGTTTTTGAAGCCCCGGGTCGTCAAGGTGCAACCCGTGTCGCCGCGGCATGCGCGCATCGTGATCGAACCGTTCGAACGCGGCTTCGGCCACACCTTGGGCAATGCCTTGCGCCGCGTGCTGCTGTCCTCTCTGCCGGGCGCAGCGATCACGGAAATCGAAATCGAAGGCGTGCTGCACGAGTACACGGCGATCGAGGGCGTGCAAGAGGACGTCGTCGACATTCTGCTGAATCTAAAGGCCGTGGCCATTCGCATGCATACGCGCGACGTCGCTGAAGTACGTTTGCACAAGAAGGGTCCGGGCCCCGTGACGGCGGGCGACATTGCGGGCGACCATGACATCGAGATCCTTAATCCGGATCTCGTGATCGCGAACCTGACCAAGGCAGGCGAGTTGTCCATGTCGTTGAAAGTGGAGCGCGGCCGGGGCTACCGTCCGGCGGCTCAACGTATGGCATTCGAAGAGCAAACGCGCGCCATTGGCCGTCTGCAACTGGACGCCTCGTTCAGCCCCGTGCGCAAAGTCACGTACAACGTCGAAAGCGCACGCGTCGAACAGCGTACCGACCTCGACAAGCTGATACTGGACATCGAAACCAACGGCACGATCGATCCCGAGGAGGCGATTCGCCGGGCCGGCGGCATCCTCAAGGACCAATTGTCGGTGTTCGTCGATCTGCAGGGTCAGGACGAATCGACCACCAAGGCCACTGAAACGCAGTTCGATCCCATCCTGTTGCGCCCCGTGGATGAGCTGGAACTCACGGTCCGCAGTGCCAATTGCCTGAAGGCCGAGAACATCCATTATATTGGCGACCTGGTGCAGCGCACGGAGGTCGAGCTGCTGCGTACTCCCAACCTGGGCAAGAAGTCATTGACCGAGATCAAGGAAGTACTCGAGAGCCACGGGTTGACACTGGGCATGCGTATCGACAATTGGCCGCCGCCGGGATTGAAGCGCGACGATGAGCGCGACGGCATCTAAAGCGGTGAGGGCACCGGAATTTCGAAAAGGGTCTTAGGAACATGCGTCATAGAAATAGCGGCCGCCAGCTCTCGCGGAATGCCTCTCACCGTCATGCCATGCTGCGCAATATGGCGACCTCGCTGCTGCTGCACGAGACGATTCGCACCACGGTCCCGAAGGCCAAGGAGCTGCGCCGCGTTGTCGAGCCGCTGATCACCTTGGCGAAGATCGATTCCATGTCCAAGCGTCGTCTGGCGTTTGCTCGATTGCGCGATGTCGGCATCGTCGAGAAGCTGTTTGCCGATCTCGGACCGCGCTTCAAAGCTCGAGCCGGCGGCTATACGCGGATCCTGAAAATGGAACCGCGCCCCGGCGATTCGGCTGATATGGCATTGATGCAGCTGGTCGACGGCGCAGCCGTAGCGGCGGGAAAGACCGACGATAAGGCAGCGGCAAAGGCTTCCAAAGCGCCGAAGAAGAGCAAGAAAGCAGCCGCCGACGATGCGGCACCGGCTGAAGCCGCGGTCCCCAAGCGCCGTAAAAAGGCCGCCGCTTAATTCATTGCCGCCCTGGCGAAGGCGTCTCGGGTCAGATTTTCGGGCCTCGACGCCGTCGCCGCGACATTGTCTTCGATGCGAATGCCGCCGAAGGGCTTGAGCTCATCAACCACTGCCCAGTCGATATGAGCCCGCCGCGCGTCTGCCCAGGCGCCCGCCAATAGCGAATCGATGAAGTAGATGCCGGGTTCCACCGTGACTACCACACCGGGCTCGAGCATGCGGGTCAACCGCAAATAGGGATGCCCCTCCGGCCGCCTGCGTTCGCCTCCCTGGGCATCGCCCATGACTCCACCTACATCGTGCACTTGTAGTCCCAGGAGATGGCCTATGCCATGTGGGAAAAACACACTGGTCACCCCCTGCTCCAAGGCCGCTTGCCCGGGGAGTTTGGTCAAACCCACTTGCTGCATCACATCCCCGAGGAGCCGGTGCGCCGACAGATGCACATCTCGGTAGTCGCGGCCGTCAACTATTTCGTCGCAGAGGCTAAGCTGCGCTGCATCAACCGCGTCCACCAGGTCTGCAAATCGGCTCCGGGCTGCCGCATATGTGCGAGTAATATCTGACGCATAGCCGCGATATTGGGCGCCTGCGTCGATCAAAAACGACTGCAAATCGGCGGGTGCCGTGCGCTCCAAGTGCTGGTAATGCAAAATGGCGGCATTGCGATTGTAGGCCACGATGTTGTTGTACGGCATCTCCTCCTCGCGCTGCCCGCAGGCCTCGAGATATTGCATATGGGCTGCGTATTCCGAGGCGCCTCGATGAAACGCCGCCAGCGCCGCTCTGTGGCCCCGAGCGCCGAGTTCGCTGGCCCGGCGCATGCATTCGAGTTCGTAGGCGGTTTTCACCGCGCGGTCATAATGTAGGCGTCCGAGCAGCTCTGGCGGATTCAGGACGTCCGGGTCCAAATCGGCCGTGCCGGCGCCTGCGCCAATGTGGGCGATTCGGCCGAGTTTGGCCCAGTACTGACTGGCTTTGGACGGAGCTTCCATGCCGATCAAATCGACCGACGCGACCCAGGCCGCTCGCGGCAGCGGCGCTGCCTTGTGCCAATAATCCTTGGGCTGGTGGAACAACACCTTGGGCTGTGCGCCCGGCGCATAAATGAGTATGCAGCAAGGATTGTCCAGAATCGGCACCCACGCTTTAAAATGGGGATTCACCTTGAACGGGTAGTCTTGGTCGTCCAGGAACTGGACCGGGGGCGATCCGGCATGAATCACCAGCGCGTCGAAGCCGCTCGCGCCGAGCGATTTGTCCGTCCGGTGCATCAGCGTCTGCAAATGCGCGGCGTATAACTGATCGAGGCTGGATTCGTTCACAGCGTCTCCAAGGTCACTCCAAGTGCCCGAAATTATGCGCCAGACGCCGTTGGGCCATGCACCTTTAGCCTTAGGATGGCGAAAGAGATATGAAAGTGCGGCGAAACACTCTAAAATCACCGCGGACATTTGGGTCAAGGCCCAACGAAACGCTCGACCTTAAAATTTAATCCTTAAATATTTCTGGGGTATCGATAGATGAAGACCAAACTTGCTTTAAGCGCTTTTGTCGCTGCATTCGTGATGAGTGCTTGCGGCAGCAAGACCGAGGCTCCTGCCCCGGCTGCTGACACCACTCCTCCTCCGGCCGCCGCGCCGGCTGCGGACGCTGCTGCCTCTGCCGCCGCCGATTCGGCTGCAGCCGCTAGCGCGGCTGCCGATGCCGCTTCGAGCGCAGCATCCGCTGCGAAGCCGTAATACGCTTCGATAGCTGATCCCACATGCCCGGGCGGGCTGCCTCACGGCAAGTTCGTCCGGGCTGTGTGTTTTTTGAAACCTGGGAAGCGGTTTCGTTGCTCATAAGTATTCGCGACTGCCGGCATTCGACGAAGGATCGCCAATGGATCCAGAGCGTTTACAGCGAATACATCGATTCCCTGGCGGATTTGAATACCGGGCTGTTTTCCGTGCTCGGCACGGACGGTGCGCGTGAAGAGGAAATCTTCGCCAACTGGTTCTCCAACGATCACTCCCACCCATTAGTCATCCTGCAAGGCCCTGAACCGGTGGGTTTTTCGCTGGTTACGCGTCCGCGGATTCCAACCGCGGGTGAACCTGCCGTCGACTATCGCATGTCGGAGTTCTTCGTGCGCGAGCAGCATCGCCGGGTCGGCATGGGCCGCGACGCAGCCACATTGATTTTCGACCGCTTCGCAGGCCAGTGGGAAATAGTCGAATACCAGCGCAATCCCGGCGCCATGGCATTTTGGCGGCGAGTGTTGACGGATTATTGCACCGATGGCTACACCGAGCGCTCGCGGCATGGGGAGGTTCATCAACGCTTCAAGAGCCGGACTTGCGCGTCTCGGTGATTGTCCGCCCGCCCCCGGGGGACCGTACGAGTTCCGTGGCTATTGCGTCGGCCACATAGTCGACGTTCTGCGGCATGATTCCGGCTAAATTCATGCGGCTGTCGGACAACATGTAAATGTGATGTTGGTCGCGCAAGCGATCGACCGTGTCCGCCGATACGCCGAGCAGAGAAAACATGCCGCGTTGTGTTCGAATGAAATCGAACGATTCATTTCCAGTGGCATTCTTCAAATGCCGCGCCAACAAGCTGCGCATGTCCTCGATGCGGGTGCGCATTGCCGCGAGCTCCGTGACCCACTGCGCTTTGAATGCCGCATTTGCGAAAATATAGGCCGCAATTGCCGCACCATGATCGGGCGGCATGGAGTAAATGCCGCGCGCGATCTGCAATATATGGCTGAGCATGGCATTGGCGCGATTCTCATTCTCGCCCACCGCGACCAGCGCTCCGACGCGCTCCCGGTACAGCCCCAGGTTCTTGGAAAACGACACGGCTATCAGCGCTTCCGACACGTGCTCGGCGACCAGCCGCACGCCGACGGCGTCGGTATGCAGATCCGCGCTGAATCCCTGATAGGCGAGGTCCAGCAACGGGATGAGCTTTCTGCGCGTCAGCAATGCAGCCAGGGTCTGCCACTGGGCCAGATCGAGATCGGCGCCCGTGGGGTTGTGGCAGCAGGCGTGAATCAAGACAACGTCGCCGGTGGGCGCGCGTTCGAGCCGCTCCAGCATCGCATCGAAACGCAGCTCGTGGGCGCCGGCGTCGTAGTATGGATAGCGCTCCAGGCGCAGCCCGCAGCCGCCCAACAACGGCATGTGGTTGCCCCACGTCGGATCGCTGACATGCACGGTGACGGCCGGCGCCGCGGCGCGAATCAGCTCCGCACCCACCCGCAGGGCGCCGCAGCCGCCGGGAGTCTGCACGGTCCGCGCCCTGCGGTCGCGGCGCGCGACATGCGTGGCTCCGAGCACCAACTCCTCGACCGCCGCGTTGAATTCCGCACGTCCCGCCGCAGCCACGTAGGACTTGGAGGATTGGGCGGCGAGGACTTCCTGCTCGGCCCGACGTACACTGTTGAGAACCGGCGTATTGCCGCTGAAATCGCGAAACACGCCCACGCCCAAATCAACCTTCAGTGGCGAAGGGTCCGCGCGATATTTAGCCATCAATCCCAGAATCGAATCGGCGCTCAGTTGCGTAAGTTGTTGAAACAAATTTGAGGCCCCATTTTTTGCGTGGCGCACATTATAGTCCATACCACTATGTGGATCGGGCGTGCGTGTCTCTTGAGCTTGGCCATCCCGCTGTTGAGCGCGGCAGTTGCCGCGCGCGCGGTCGAAACGGCGCCTAGAATCGTCAGCCTCAGCCCGCATATCACGGAACTGTTGTTTGCGGCCGGCGCGGGCGGCGCCCTGGTCGGCGTAGACGATTCCAGCGACTATCCCGCGGAGGTCGCAAGCATCCCGCGGGTGGGAGAGCCGGCGACTTTGGACGTCGAAGGATTGTTGAAACTAAAACCGAGCGTTGTCATCCTATGGAACTCAGGTACGCCTGCTCGGCGCAAGGCTGAACTCGAACGGTTGCATTTGAAATTGGTCGTGACTGAACAGAGAGGTCTGGCCGACATCGGGTACACCCTCATCGAATTCGGTCGGCTGGCCGGTACGGAAGCTGTGGCTGCGGCCGCGGCGCGCAAATATCAAGGCGAACTCGCGCAGTTGCGGTCGCAGTATGCTGCGCGCCGGCGCTTAAAAGTGTTTTATCAGGTGTGGGACCGTCCTTTGTATACGTTATCCGGCGAACATGTAGTGAGCGAAATCTTATCGCTGTGCGGCGGCGACAATGTTTTCGGTGAACTGTCGACGCTTGCGGCTGCGATCGACAAGGAAGCGGTGCTGAGGCGGGATCCCGATGTGATACTCATTGCCGCCTCCGGCACGGAGGCAGCGCAACAGGTGCGCGATTGGGATCGCTTTCCGAGCATGCAGGCCGTGCACAAGCACCGCGTATTCACGGTCGATCCGTCGCTCCTGGGGCGAATGGCGCCACGCATTCTATCGGGCGTGCGCCAGGTGTGTACTTTGCTCGACCAAGTACGCGATGCGACTTGAGTCGGCAGATTAGCGCATGAATTCCGCTTTCCACCGGCTTGGGCTCTACATTGGCGCGCATCCGAAGCGCTTTCTCGCCGCCTGGGTCGTCATCATCGCCTTCGGTGTGTGGGGTGGCGGGCGTTTTCCGAATGCAGCGCAAGGCGGCACCGCGGGTCTATATGGCAGTCAGTCCGAGGCGGTCAGCGATGCGCTACGCAGCGAATTCAACAACCCTTTTCTGGATCCTTTGATCGTCGTGATCGCGAGTCCGAAATATTCGGCCGATGACGAACAGTTTTTGGCATGGGATCGCGATGCGGCGCGCGCTTTGCGGCAGCTGCCGCAGGTCAAGGGAGTCGCGGCTTATTCCGACAGGCATGAGCCGCAACTGCGTTCATCGGACGGACATCAGACCACGTTGCTGATGGGATTGTCCGCGACCGACGTGCCGGCCCAGCAACGCGCGATACCCAAGGTACGCGAGGCGATCGCCCCGCTGCGTACGCGGTTGCTCGAACTCGACCCACACTCGGTAATCGCCGTCACCGGCGATCCGGCCGTCAGCTATGACATCAACACATCGAGCGCCGAGGGCGGCGACCGCGCCGAGAAGCGTGCACTGCCGCTGACTCTCGCCATCTTAGTGTTGGCATTCGGTACCTTGATTGCCGCGGTACTGCCCTTTCTCATGGGATTGGCGACCACCATGGTGTCGCTGGGACTGGCGTTCTTGCTTGCGCATCTCATGCCGGTATCCAATCTGCTGGGCAACGTCGTGACCATGATCGGTCTGGCGGTGGGTATCGACTACTCGCTGCTGATGGTCAAGGATTACCGTGAAAGACTGCTGCATGCACCGGTGAAGGAAGCGGTCGCCGCTGCGGTTGCCGAAGCAGGCTCAATCATACTGTGGTCGGGTGCGACGGTGGCCATCGGTCTCCTGGGATTGTTGTTCAGCCCCATCCTGGAGACGCGCAGCGTGGGCATCGGTGGCGCACTGGTGGTCCTGGTGTCGATTTTGGCTGCGCTCACCTTGCTGCCCGCGTGCCTGGCCTTGTTGGGCAACGCAGTCGACAAGTGGCCGATCATCCGTCGTCCCAAGACCGCGAAGGCGCACGGCAAGACGTATTGGGCGAGATTGGGGCAGTGGATTTTGCGCCGGCCGCTGCGCACGTTGATCGTTTCTGGGGGTGTGGTGGCATTGCTGGGGCTGCCGGTGCTGGGCGCCCATAGCGGCTTCGCCCACGAGCGATGGTTTTTACCTCGGGGGCTCGAATCGCGCACGGGTGCTGACATGCTCGCGGCGCAGCGATACGGCAATGCAGACCTTCTGATCCAGGCGTTGGTGCGTACGACGGATCGACAACCGATTCTTGCCAACGCTCATATGCCGCAACTCGATGAGTATTCGATGCGCCTCGAGAACGATCCGCGAATTGCGCACGTCGCCTCACCGCTTGCGTCCAAAGCGGGCTCCTCGCAGCGCCCACTGTTGTTGAGCAATGACGGCCGTGCCGCGTTGTTCGAGATCACTCCGGCGATGACTCTGTCGGCCGACGTCATCCAACAATTGGCGCGTGACCTCGCCACCGTGGTCCCGAGGGGACCATTCACTGTTGCAATCGGCGGCGCGCCGGCATACCACAATGATTTCAGCGAAAAAATGTGGAGCAGTTTTCCGAAAGTGTTCGGTTTTGTGATGATCACGACGCTGGTGCTGTTGTTCTCGGCATTCCGCTCTTTCGTATTGCCCATCAAGGCAGTGATCGCAAATTTCATGGCCATAGCGGCGGGCTATGGGGTGGTGGTCGCGATCTTTCAGTTCGGGTGGCTGCATGGGTTGGTCGGATTGGAACACCCGTTCGCCTCGATTCCGCTCGAAGTGCCGCTGATGATTTTCTGCCTGAGCTTCGGCTTGTCGATGGACTATGAACTGTTTTTGCTGTTCCACATTCAGCGCGAGTACCTCAAGCATGGCGACAACAACCGCGCCACGGTCGCCGGCCTCGCCGCGGTAGCGCCTGTGATCACCGGCGCGGGACTGATCATGACGGTGGTATTCGGGGCATTCGCCAGTGCCGATCTGCCCACTTTGAAGATGATCGGTGTGGGGCTGTGTGTCGCGGTTTTAGTCGACGCCACCCTGATCCGCGCCTTCGTGGTTCCCGCATTCATGAGCGTCGCCGGACGATGGAATTGGTACCCGGGGCGCCCCCCTACAGGGGAGGCCCGGCATGGTCCGCCGCCCCCCTCCCGTCTCCAATAAAAGACAACGGTGCAATGACATTTTTCGCCGTTAGCGTGTACGCTTTAGTGACCATATCAGCGGGAGAATGTAGTCATGGCTCTTTGGAACGAAAAACCTATGCCCCCCAGCTCGGGCCCTGTTCCCACGCCGACGGCGCCAGCGCCGGAGCGGGCGTCGCCTGAGCGAAACGTGAGTGATCCGGCGCCGGCCGTGTCACCGCGCCGCCCGACGCCCAAGACTGCGGTGGAGGGGGGCGAATCGGTGATTGCCGCCAATTTGACCATCGAGGGCAAGATCGAGGGATCGGGGAACGTGCGCATGGCGGGCCGATTCAAGGGCGACGTGCGCATCGACGGCAATTTCAATATCGAACCCGGCGCCCATTTAACCGGCCAAGTGCTGGCAGGCATCGTGGTGGTGGGGGGCGAGCTGCAGGGGAACATCGAGGCCGCCAGGCGTGTTGATGTCCAAGAAGGCGGAGTCATCGTCGGTGACGTCAAGGCCGGTTCGATCACCGTCGCCGCGGGCTCGCGCATGCGCGGACACGTCGAATTCGGCTGGGAGGATGAGAAGGTGAAAGTGAAGGGCGTGGTGGGCGGCGCAAGCTAGTCATGAGCGTCGCTCGGGCTGGCACCTTAGGCGCGACAAGGGCATGTCCGCATTGCAAGGCAGTGGTGCTGCAGAGCGCCAATATATGCCCCGGGTGTCAGCACCATTTGAAATTCAATTCCGCGAATGCCGATTCGCAGGCGGAGTCGGTATCGGCGATGCGAATCGAAGGATCGATTCGTCACGCGGGGCGCGACGAAAGTTGCGAATATTGCGTGGTGGTTTCCATCACCAACGAGCGCGGCGAAAAAATCGCGCGACAGGTGGTGGGGGTCGGCGCGCTGCAGCCGGGCGAGGGGCACAAATACACGTTCTCGGTGGATTTGATGCCGGTGCGCGCGTTCCCCGAACGCAAGCGAAACTGATCAGCGCGTAGCGCGGCCCTCGATATCGATGAAGCGCAGGAATTCGGCCCGCGTGCTTGCATTGGCGCGGAAGGTACCGAGCATTTTACTGGTGATCATCGAGACCCCTCGCTTGTGAACTCCACGGGTCGTCATGCACTGATGCACCGCATCGATCACCACACCCACACCCCGCGGCTTCAACACTTCGTTGATGCAGCCGGCGATTTGAGCGGTGAGTTTTTCCTGCACTTGAAAGCGGCGCGCGTATCCGTCGACCACTCGCGCCAGCTTGCTGATGCCGACCACGCGGTCTGTGGGTAGATAGCCCACATGAGCGCGGCCGATGATGGGCGCCATGTGATGTTCGCAGAACGATTCAAAGCTGATGTCGCGCAACACCACCATCTCGTCGTAACCCTCGACTTCCTCGAAGGTGCGCCGTAGGTACGCTCCCGGGTCGATGGTGTAACCGGAGAACCAATCGGTATAGGCGTCGACGACACGCTTCGGCGTGTCGCGCAATCCCTCGCGCAGCGGATCATCTCCGGCCCACTGCAACAACGTCCGTACAGCGGCTTCGGCTGCGGCACGATTGACCGCGGTATTTTTTTTCTTGGCCATGGGCCACCTCCCAAAAGAATGACACCCTACCGGATATCGCTACCCGGCGCACACGGAGAGTGTCCTGGAAAGTAACGCTATTTAGCGCTTGAGGGCGGATCCAGCACGATGGAGTACAAATAATCCAAGTGAGCCTGCAGGGTGGGAAGCGCCCCGACCGCAAATTGTCTCGCTTCCACATCATCCCCCGACGTTGTCTCCTGTTTGAACAGTTCGATGGCGTCCTTATGGGCGCCGATTTGCCATTCAATGTAGAATCTATCGAACATCTCCGGCGTTAGTGCGCGCAGCGCCGCCAGTTTGGCGGTTTGCTCGGCGGTCGCAGTGGTTGGAAGCTCGATGTCCTTGCCCGTGGCGAGGGAATGCAATGTCGACAACGCGGCCGTATGGTCCTTCACGACCATGGCGGCAAATTTCTTCACCCCACCGTTGCTCGATTTACTGAGCGCCAATTCGCCGCCATTTACCTCAGAGAGGTTCCCGGCGACGGCGTCGCGAAAGAAATGGCTGTCTGGGTTTGGTTCGGCCGACAGTACCGGTCCCGCGATGCATGTACAAATCAGCAGGGTAATGAATCTCACGGATTTTCCTTAAGTTTACCTCGACCGATTACACGCACTCGACGCCAAGTTCGGCACCCTCCCGGCGCCGTCACTTCCTGTAGGACAAACCGCAACTTGCGATTTATGCTTGAGTATCGATACCGCAGCTAACGGAGGTATGGAATGAAAATCGGCTTTATCGGCCTTGGGAACATGGGCGCGGCGATCGCCGCAAACCTCCTGCGCGCGGGCCATGACGTGGCGGTTTGGAACCGAACTGGGTCCAAAGCTACATCCTTGGTGCAAGCCGGGGCCGTGCTGCTAAACAGTGCAATGGCCGTCGCGACCGATAGTGACGTGGTGTTTTCGATGCTGGCCGACGATTTGGCGCTGCTTGATGTTCTCGAGGGCAAAAATGGCTTGGCTGCGGGATTGAAGCAGGGAGCACTGCATGTCTCGTTGAGCACGATTGCCGTCGCCACCGCTGACCGCGTGGCCGTACGGCATGGAGAACTGCGGCAGCGATTTTTATGCGCTCCCGTTTTTGGCCGACCGGAGGCCGCCGCCGCGGCGAAGCTATACGTCGTTGCGGCGGGAGAGGGCACGGCTTTAGAGGTGGCGACACCGCTGCTCCATTCGATCAGTCAGCGCGTGTTCTACATCGGCGAAACGCCTTCGGCCGCAAGTCTCGTCAAACTCTGCGGAAATTTCCTGATTCTGTCGGCCATCGAAGCCCTGGGCGAGGCATCGGCACTCGCCGAGAAAGGCGGTGTCCCGAAGAAGCAGCTGATGGAAATCCTTACGAGCAGCGTGTTTGATTCGCCTCTTTATCGAAATTACGGGGCGATTATCGTCGAAGAACGATACAAGCCGGCGGGCTTCGCCGCGCCGCTCGGTTTGAAGGATATGCGTCTTACCGCCCAATCGGCCGACACTCTCCGTGTGCCTATGCCGCTACTGAGCCTATTGCGAGATCATCTGTTGCAGACCATCGCTCAGCAGGGAGAAGACGTAGATTGGTCGGCGATTGCCAGTACCAGCGCGCAGAATGCCGGACTTCAGTCAAAACAGCAAACTGTCTAGTTGAGGAATGCTCGCCTCATAACGAATGGATTTCAAGATCGTTTTCCACGTTCTTCACGCCCCTTACATTGGCCGCCACTTTGGAAGCCGCGACTTTTTCGTCGATGGACGTGACGAAACCACTCAACTGCACGACTCCACGCAGCGAGCTTACTTTGATCTCCCGCGCTTTGGTCGCTTTATTATCGATGAGTGCGGCCTTGACCTTGGTGGCCAGAGTCGAATCATCGAATTTTTCGCCCCTGGTCGTGGCAGCGGCTCGAATCTGCAAGTTATTACGGACATCCGTCACCCCTTCGGTGGTTCCGGCTATCACTTCAGCGCGTTGCTTCGCCTCTGCAGAGGCGACAAATCCGCTCAACTGCACCACTCCGTTCAGGGTCTTTACTTTGACCTCACGTGCCTTGGTTGCCGGCTCTTGAACCAGCGCGCTTTTTATCTTGGCGGTAATGATGCCGTCATCCAGGGCCAGGCCCGCTTTGGCGGCGGGACCGGCCGATACCGCCACGGCAAACACCAGCAATCCCGCGGTCGTCAGTGATTTGAACTTCATTGTTTGATCTCCTGAGGCGTTTACCGGTCACTCCCGGGAATATTGCCACGTATCTACGGGATTCAAGGGTCCTGGCTGTGCGCGTCGGTGGTTTTAATGGGCCTTTGCGCTGTAGTTATTACAAAGCCGCGTCACGCGCTCCAGCGGCGAAATCCCATCAGGCTTCACCGTGCCATAATGCACTCTCGGGAAATCCCACGGACCAAAAATGACGATCCAAGTAATCGATTCGCGCGAACGTGATTTGGGCGGCTTCGTTGTGCGGCGAGTGTTGCCCGCCCAAGGGCGGCAAATGGTGGGGCCGTTCATTTTTTTCGATCACTTGGGCCCCACGCAATTCGCACCTGGTTCGGGAATCGATGTCAGACCGCATCCACATATTGCGCTCGCCACCGTCACATATCTTTTTTCCGGTTCGCTGGAGCACCGTGACAGTCTCGGCACGGTTCGCGTGATTCGGCCCGGCGATGTGAACTGGATGACGGCCGGCCGAGGTATTGCTCATTCCGAGCGCACGCCCCCCGAGTCCCGCGTCGCAGGTGGGCAAGTACATGGAATCCAAAGCTGGGTGGCGCTTCCCGACGGCGCAGAGGATGAAGAGCCTAGCTTCGTTCATTATCCGGCGACGCTGCTGCCCACGCGAAAATCCGGCGAGGTCGACCTTACATTGATTACGGGCGAAGCGTTTGGGCTGCGCTCACCGGTGTCGACCTTGTGGCCGACCCTGTATGTTCATGCGCAATTTACGCACGATGCGATGCTCGAGGTCCCGCCGAGCCACACCGAACGGGCGGTTTATATCGTCGAGGGCGCACTTGCCGCCGCCGATGCGCGGTTGAAGCCGGGAGAGCTCGCGATATTGCAGCCCGGCAGTACCGTGTCCTTGCGTGCTCTCGGCGATGCCCGGGCGATGTTGCTCGGCGGAGAGAGCTTTGCGACGCCGCGCTATATCTGGTGGAATTTCGTCGCCTCCTCCCAGGAACGTATCGAACGAGCCAAAGCGCGCTGGCAGCGACGAGACTTTCCCCCCGTTCCCGGCGAAACAGAATTCATCCCACTGCCGCCGAATTAGCGACGTTGGCCTTACGTGAGGTGTCACAGTCGATCACGCGGGTAGCTCATCCAATATGCTTTCCAGCAGCTGTGGACCGCGGTAAGCAAAGCCGGTATAGACCTGCAGCAGGTTCGCTCCGGCTTTCAATGTTTCCCGGGCGTTCTGCGCGCTGACGATCCCGCCTACGCCGATAATCGGAAAGTTCGCGCCCAATTCACCGCGCAGCTGGGTGATTACTCGCAGCGACAAATCGTGGATGGGTGCGCCGCTCAAGCCGCCTTGCTGGTCGGCGTTGGGCGCGTTGCCGAGGCCGCTCTTGTCAGTCGAGGTATTGGTGGCGATCACGCCGTCGACTTGCAAAGAGCGCAAATCGAGTGCCAGGGCGGAAATCTGCTCGGGCTGCAAATCAGGGGCTACTTTGACCAAGAGAGGAACCCGCTTGCCGTGTCGCGCCTGCAGAGCCGAGCGTTCCTGCAACAGGGCTCCCAGAATTCTATCGAGTCCGTCGCGTGTTTGCAGTTCGCGCAAACGTACAGTATTGGGTGATGACACGTTGACGGCGACGTAATCGGCGATTGCATAGACCTTGCGCAGACAGGCCACGTAGTCGTCCTGAGCTTTTTCAATGGGTGTATCGAAGTTCTTGCCGATGCTGATGCCGCGCACGCCGCCGTAGCCACTGCGTGCCATCTGCGCCACCAGATGATCGACACCCTTGTTGTTGAACCCCATGCGGTTGATGAGCGCCGGCATCTGCGCAATCCGAAACATGCGCGGCTTGGGATTGCCCCGCTGAGCGCGCGGCGTCACCGTCCCCAGTTCGATGTGGCTGAATCCCATCGCGCCCAGAGCATCCAAGTAATCGCCATTCTTGTCGAATCCCGCGGCTAGTCCGACGGGATGAGCGAAATCAAGTCCCAAGCAGCGCACCGAGAGGCGCTTGGATACTCGTGGTGCCGGCCACAGGGGACGCAGCCAACGCAAGCCGGCCAGGCCGAGGTCATGCGCCAACTCCGGATCCAATCGCGTGAGAATAGGCAACGCCGCGCGGGCCAACCCGGACATCGCGATATGCCTCACGAGGCGAGGGGTGACAGCACACCCGCCTGAACTGCGACGCTGCGCGTCGTGGGAACGATGCCCCAGGTCAGTGAGTCGGAACAAACTTGCTGCACGTGCGTGCGCCTTAAAATTACTGCGTTGCGGCGGCCGGAATTATAGCTCCATTCAGCGAACGCGTGATCGGATCAGCGGCGTCTAACGATGGTCAGATAGTAGGAGCAAGGCTTGTTGCCCTCGTTAATGAAGCTGTATGGTTCCTTGACCTCGAAATACATGGCGTCGCCGCTATGAAGGACATAGCGCGCATGGCCGATCAGCACAGTCAGGCTGCCCTCTTGCACCACCAGGTATTTCTCTGCGGGGCTCGTGTATGGGGGCAGTTCGCCGGAAGAAGATCCGGCGGGGATACGGTGCATCAGCAATTCGACGCCGTTGTCGACATGAGTCGGCGACAGTAAATGACGCTCGAAGCCGGTTTCAGGGTCTATGAAAATGACGCGCTTCGCCTTCGGCGTGACAGCGATCGTCGCGGTGTCCGGCATCACGCGCAACAGCGCCGACAGCGTCATGTTCAGACCTCGCCCGATCCGGCTGATAATGGACAGCGTGGGACTTTTTTCGCGCCGCTCCACCTTGGACAGCATGGCACGGCTCACACCGGACTTGATCGCCAGCTGATCGAGTGTCATGCCGGCTTCTGTGCGCAGCGTCTTGATCCGCTCGCCGAGCGTGGCAACCACATTCTCATTGCGACCCGCCGCAAGCGGCTTCGCATCAACCTTGGCTTGGGCTCCGGTGGCTTTATTCGCTGGTTTTTTCGGGGATGGAAGTGCGGGGGTTTTCGTCATGTTCAAACCGAGGTCGTACCGGGAAGATGCGCGCCGGCGTTAGGGCCGCTTGCCAAAGGGAAGGCGGATTGTAGCATGACACCAGAGACGACCCGGCTGCCTACACGGGCACTTTACATTTTATCTACTATAGTAGAGACTTATCCTATAGTGGATTAGCTGGTAGAAGTGAGGAGGCTTCCGCCGCTTAAACGATCTGAATTGCGGAGTCGCTCGCTCCGCACCGGATAGTTGACTAAAAATAATCGTCAATAGGGGGGGGTATGCGAAGCTTCAAGAAGTCCGCCTTGAACAGCGCCGTTCTTTCGGCCGTATCACTTTTGGCGCCGGCTCTCGTATCAACGTCGGTCGCGGCGGAACCGGGATCGAGCCCGGTCGCGGGCAGCGCACAGAATTCGTCGCTCGAGGAAATTGTCATCACAGCGCGCAAACGTACGGAACGCCTGCTCGACGTGCCGGTGGCAGGTGCTGTATTGAACGGAACCGCCTTGGAGCAGCATGCGATTGCCGACCTGGCTTCGCTAGGCACCATGCTTCCGCAGGTCAGCCTGTCGCCTGCCCCGATAGGTTCAGGCGCCATTTTTTCCATTCGTGGTATTGGTTCTACCGCCGGCGACAATGGTATTGAGCAGGAGGTGGCGATCAACATCGATGGTGTGCCGGTGAGTCGTGGCCGCATCGTCCGCCAAGCCTTGTTCGATGTCGAGAGGGTGCAGGCGCTCAAGGGTCCGCAGGCACTTTACTTCGGCAAAAACAGCCCGGCAGGCGTAATCGCGATCGATTCAGTGAATCCGGGCGACCGTTTCGAAGGCTATGCACGGGTCGGGTATGAGACCGAGGCGCGTGAATATTTTGCCCAAGGCGCCGTCGATGTGCCGTTCTCGTCCGTGCTGTCGGGCCGGCTGGCGGCAAGAAGCAGCCGCATGGATGGCTCATACTTGAATAATACCGCTGGTGCCGTCAGCTTGCCGGCGGGTCCCGGTCCTCTGGCTTTTCTCCTGCCTGCCGTAAATGTTCCTGGCGCGGCGAATGCCAAATTACCTGGGAACCGCGACGACGCGGCGCGGCTGACGCTGGCGTTGAAGCCCAGCAATTCATTCGAGGCCAACTTCAAGTTCTTCTATGGCGACCATCATGATCAAGGCGATAACTCCAGCGTGATCACGAGTTCATGCGCGCCAGGTCAGACGAAACCGCTGGTCAACCGTTTCCCCGCCGGCGCGCTGTTCATCGTCGATCCCTATGGCAGTTGTGGCCTGACTCGAAATACCGCCTTGGGCAGCTTGCCTGTAGCCAGAGCGGCAAACTATCCATTGTCCAATGGCGGCCAGCCGTTCTCACACACGACATCCTATCTGTCCTCGCTGACCTTGAATTGGCGTCCGTCGGACGATATCACGCTGACGTCGGTGACCGGCTATTACGAGCAGAGGGTACGTGATTTTGCCGATTTCGATGGCAGCTCCTATGCATTCGCCACGGGAGCCAACAATGAAGACTTCGAATCGTGGAACGAGGAGTTGCGCCTGGCCACGGCCTATAGTGGTCCGCTCAACTTTTCTGGCGGCGTATTTGTCGAGAGCAACAAGCGCACCTTTACTCAATCGGGCGCGCTCGGGGATTTCCTGCCCGACCCGATTACCGGTAACACCAGCCAATTCGGCAGCCTTGATAAATACAAGGGTGACACCAGCTCGGTCTTCGGTGAAGTGAACTGGAAGATCACGCCGACCATCGAGTTGGCCGCCGGCCTGCGCTACACTGGGGAAAAGAAAACCGCCGATGAGGGTATGACCTACCTGCACCTGTTGCTTACCGGCTTCGCCCTGCCGCCGACGCAGCGCCTCACGGGTGGAATCCGTGAGCACAATGTCTCGCCCCAGGCCACATTGTCCTGGCATATCACACCGGATGCCATGCTGTATGGCGCCTACAAAAAAGGCTACAAGTCGGGAGGCTTTTCCACACCGGCGCTCATCCCGGCCAACGCAACGCTCGCCAACCAGAGTTTTGCTCAGGAAACCGCGGACGGCGGCGAGATCGGCTTTAAGTTCAGCAAACCCGAGTATGGACTGACTGGTGATCTGACCGCTTATCACTACGTGTATCACGGCCTTCAGCTCAATTCCTTCGATGCCGCGACGACCTCGTATTTTGTGCACAACGCCGGCAGCGCCAAAACCGACGGCATCGAGCTGAACCTCAACTACAAGGCTACGCAAGCTCTGACCCTGCATACCGCGATCGGCTACAACAAGGCGCGCTACGGCAACTTTGCCAATGCGACGTGCTGGACCGGACAGGCGCCGACCGAAGGCTGTACCGGCGCGATCGCGACGGGTAACGCGCTGCTGCCCTTCACGAACGGCACCCAGAACCTGTCCGGCAAGCTGCTGTTTCGCGCGCCGCAATGGAGTTCGACCTCCGGCGCGGCCTATGACGGAGTCATGAAGTCCGGCCTGCGTTTCGGTCTGACCGCCGATGTTCGTTACTCGGCCAGCTACTTCACCTCGGAAACCGACAGCCCATTCGCGCACCAGAACGCCTATACCACCTTCGATGCCGGCGCCAGGTTGTATCGCAATGACGATTGGGAACTTGCGCTGATCGGCAAGAATCTCAGTGACAAGCTCTACATCACACTAGGCGGGGACATGCCGCTCGGTCCGAAGGGACAGACCTTTGGCGTGCTCGGAGCGACACGCCAGGTGGTGCTGCAATTCACGAAGCACTTCTGAACCGGTCGGCACTGAGTGCTCGCGGGGGCGCTCAGCGAAGTTTCCGCCCCAGCGAAGGAAGATCGATATGGATTTGGGAATTCGCGGCCGCAAGGCCATCGTGGCCGGCGCGAGCGCGGGCATGGGCAAGAGCAGCGCTCGCGCCCTGGCGCTCGAGGGCGTGGAAATCTTCATGTCGGCCCGCGGCGAAATGCGGCTGCGCGCCGCCGCTGACGAGATTGCGCGCGAGACGGGTGTGCGCGTCACCCCGGTGGTCGCCGACCACAGCAAGGTAGAAGGCCGTGCGGCGCTGCTGGCCGCCTGTCCCGAACCGGACATCATGGTCATCACCTGCACGCCGCCCAAGGTCACGGAGGATTACCGCCAGATCACCGTCGAGGACTGGCACGAATCTCTAGCCACCACCATGATCGGCCCCATAGAGCTGATGCGCGCCACAATTGACGGCATGGTGGCGCGCAAGTGGGGGCGCATTGTGAACATCGGCACCGGTGCTGCCAAGTATCCGGCCGAAGTGCGCCTGCTGTCGGGCCCCTCGCGTTCGGCGCTGGTGAACTTCACCGTGGCCATATCGAAGCGTGTAGCCAAGGACAATGTCATCATCAACAACATCCTGCCCGGAATGTTCCATACGGCGACCATGGCGGTGCGCTTCGGTGAGGATGCGATCAGGAACGGCACGAGCTACGAGGAGGAAACGCACAAGTTCGTGCAGAAATGGAATATTCCCGCGGGCCGTTTTGGCAATCCTGACGACCTCGGCGCTTTTTGCGCGATGTTCTGTAGCGAGCAGGCGAACTTCACAGTGGGACAAAACCTGGTGATCGACGGAGGCCTGATCCACGGGATGTTCTGAACGCCGCAGGTATGCCGCGGGGCCACGGAGCTTCTGGCGCCGTCGCTTTGTTATATATAGCTATCCAGCGTGCGATGGAAATGCCGGATCCGGCATTCCTGATAGCTGGCCGTCATGACCTGCTTCAGGAACGGTGAGGCTTTCAGTCCCTGTTGCACGGCCGCCATGTTGGACGAGTCCTGATCGAGCACAGGCCCGAGGTCCCCCAACGTGGGGACCGAAGCCCAGGGTTGATCGAGGTCGAGAAACACCATCGAGGGCGCCGGCTTGGGATCTTCATCCTGGCGCAGTCGCGCCACCATGCCGACTTCCATCAAAGTCGTTTCGTGATCGTCCTTCCAGGGCCGAAATCGATACCAGACATTGGGTCCGTAACCGCCCCAGTGCATCAGATTCGGAAACACGCTGTAGTACCAGCCGTCGAGCAGTTCCGCGTCTGAGGCATGGGAGACATCCGCGCCGGTCATGCGCTCCACCAGCTTGCGGAATGCTTCGGCGGCGATGTTGCGCGCGGTTTCTCCGGGCTGTAGGCGATATTCGGGATCGCCAATACCGAGGCGCTTGCCGATTCTCGCAGCGATATCAGCATAAACGTCCTGCTCGGATATCTGTTCGCGTACGTAGGGACTCGGCGCCCCGAACACCGTCAACATTCGGCTGACGTGGGGCTTCCCCTGCCAGACATCGTACTGGGAGCCGATATCATCGAAGTAGCCCATGATCTGGGGGTGCGTCATCAGCGCGTGGAATGACTCCATGAAGGCCTCCTGAGCGACCTTCCAGTTGACCTTCAGGAGTTTTCCGACATGTAGCGACAGATAGCTTTGATCCCACAGATAGGGTTCGTAGTGATCCCGGATCGGATCGAGGTATTTTTCGAGCGGCATCGCGGCTGGATTGGGATTGATGAACACCCAGCCAGCCCAGATGCCGACCTGAACTTCGGGTAGCCCGAAGTGCTGCCGGTCGATATTGGGGAATTCGAATTCGCACGGCACATGAGCATTGCTGCCATCAAGATTCCAACTGAACCCGTGGTAGGGGCAGGTGAAGGACTTGGCGCGACCCGGTTTGGTCCGCAGCAGGCGTCCGCGGTGCAGGCAGACATTCGGGTAAGCTTTGATCGTGTCTTTTTCGACTCGCACGATCAGGTACGAACGCTGGCAGATCTCGTAGATCTGGTAGTCGCCGACCTCGGGGATTTGCTCGACGCGGAATGTTGCCTGCCAGACCTTGTCCCACATTGCCCGCTCGCGTTCGTAGAACGCTCTGCTCGTATAGCGCTCCGGGGTGATGGCAACGTCGTCGACCGGATCATTGCCGAGCTCGCGGAAGTGGGCCGGTACCTGTCCGCGGTCCTCGTCGAGGTAGTCCTGGTAGGACTTCGTCCGTTCGACCTGCGACCTGGCCTTGCTCAAGTTGTAGTGCATGATTTCCTCCTGACAAGGATTAATGCGTTGATGGCGCCGCACCGCTGAACCGCGCGAGGTGGTAGTCGCGATTGCCGAACAGATTGCCGATGACCATGAGCCGGCGGTAGTAGTGGCTCACGTCGAGTTCATCGGTAACGCCCATGCCGCCATGCAATTGCACCGCTTCGGCAGCGATCTTACGCGCCGCGCCGCAGATGTAAGCGCGTGCTCCGCTGACTCTTCGCGCACGCGCGCGCTCGGGCAGATGTAGCGCCTGTTGTGCGGAAAGAGTCAGAGCACGAACTTCCTGCTGCAGCACATACATGTCGACCATGCGATGCTGCAAGGCCTGGTTGGCACCGATCGGACTGCCGAATTGCACGCGCACCTTGAGGTAGGCGGTGGTCGTCTCGTTGAGCACACGGATCGCGCCGTAAGCCTCGCTGCACAGGGCAACGGCGGCTTCGTCCAGCGCCAGGGAAATTGCGCCGGAGTGGTCTGTGTGGGCAGCGCCCAGTCGTTCCGCCGGTGCATGCTCGAAATATAGATTGGCCGCGCCGCGCCCATCGAGCAGCGACAGAACCTCGCGCCGCACACCAGGCGCAGCGGCATCGACCATATACAATCCGGGATGTCCGACGGCATCAAGCGCGGAGACGACGATGCGGTCCGCGCAATCGCCATGCAGCAGCGCGATCTTGCGGCCGCAGAGCCTGCCACCACGGCAGGCGCTTTGTACGGCAATCTCCGTTCCGGCCTGGATGGATTCGGCATGGCCAAATGCAAGCTTGAGCGATCCGTCGGCGAGTCCCGGCAGGAGTGCCGCCTGCTGAGCTTCGCTGGCTGCATTCAGGATCAGCCCCGTGCCGAGCAGGGCGCTGGCCAGAATCGGTTCCATCAGCAGACGCGCGCCGACCGTTTCCATCACCGCGCCGGTCGCACGGGCATCCGCTTCGATGCCGCCGTATGCTTCTGGCAGGCGGGCAGCGAGCAGTCCCATTTCGGCATAATCGCTCCAGGCCTTGGCGCTGTAACGCACCGGCTCCTCGAGTACCGCCCAACGTTGCTTGAAACCGTATTGCTCGGCGGCGTAGCGCTCGAAACTGTCCTTCAGCAGGGCGACGATATCGTCGCCGGCCGCATGGGTCATGTTCATGCTCACAGGCCCAGCACCATTTTGGCGATGATGTTCTTCTGCACCTCGCTCGATCCGCCATAGATTGTGGCGGCGCGGTTGTAAAGGTGGTAGCGCAAAATTCCCGGTGCATCGACAGGTCCAAGCACCGGCGGCACCTCGCCGTGCAAGGCGCCCGGATCAAGCACGCTGCCAGCATGGCCCAGGGCGTCGACCCTGGCCTCAAGGATGTCCTGTATCACTTCGTTGGCGCGCAGTTTGAGGAAGGAGGCTTCGCCACCGGTTTCCGTCCCAGCGAGCATGTCGTTCACGGCCTGGTAGGAGGCAGCCTCCAGCGCCATCTGCCGCAGCTCCAGTTCGGCAATACGCTGCTGCCAAGCCGGTTCATCGATCAGCCGGTGGCCGTCCCTTGGCGTTGTCACCTCCTCGCGCAGTCGATGGATCGCGTGGACGGACTTGCCGATACCGTTGCCATTGGTGCGTTCATTGACGAGCAGAAATTTGGCGATCTTCCAGCCACCGCCTTCGGCGCCGACCAGGTTTTCCATCGGTACGCGTGCATTGTCGAACCACACCTCATTCACGTGATAGCACAAGTCCATGGTGCGCACCGGCTTTAAAGTCACACCCGGAGCCTTCATGTCGATCAGTAGGAAGGAGATCCCCTGCTGGGCCTTCTCTTCCTTAGAGGTGCGCACCAGACAGAAAATCCAGTCCGCCCACTGGGCATAGGTGGTCCAGCTCTTCTGTCCATTGACGATGTAATGGTTGCCATCGCGCTGCGGGGACGTGCGCAGGCCGGCGAGGTCCGAACCTGCGCTAGGTTCGGAATAGCCTTGCGCCCACCACTCTTCGTTGGCGATGATTTTCGGCAGGAAGCGCTGCTTCTGCGCATCGGTGCCGAAGGTATAGATCACTGGCCCGACGTATTTGACGCCGAAGGGGATCACCCAAGGGCATCCGGCCCGTCCGAGCTCATCTTCGAAAATGTAGCTTTCCAGTGTGGTCCAGCCCAGGCCGCCCACTTCCTTCGGCCAATGGCCCACCGCCCATCGCCGCTCTAGGAGGAGGCGCATCCAGCGCAGATATTCCTCCTTGTTCAGCATGAAGTGGGCAGGCCCCTTGCGGGCAATGTCCGGCGGCAGTTCGTCCGCACAGAAGCGCCGCACTTCCTCGCGCAGAACGCTAGCGCGCTCCTTGATATCATTGCTCATGTCTTGAGGCCTTTAAACCAGGTCGTATGCGATATGCAACTCCAGCACGCCGCGCAGCAGGATATTTGGGTTGTAGCGGAAGGAATTGACATCCTTGGACAAGCGCGGATTTTTTAGCCGTTGCAACAGGATCGGGAAGGCGATGTTCATTTCTTTGCGAGCGAGCTGCGCGCCCAGGCAGGTGTGGATGCCCGTGCCGAAGGCCAGATGCTTGTTGGCGTTGGGGCGCGTGATATCGAATTCCTCGCCGTGCTCGAACACACGCTCGTCACGATTGGCGGAACCGAAACGTAACAGCATCAAATCTCCCTTACGAATGTCGACGCCGCCGACATTGGCATCGACGACGGCCACGCGCCACATGTTGTTGACCGGGGTGAGGAAACGCAGGGTTTCCTCGATGAAGTTTGGATACCGCGATGGATCTGCAAGCAATCTGGCCATCTGGTCGGGGTGGCTTAGCAGGTAGTAAATGCCCGCGGTCAGCGAATGGGCCGTGGTCTCGTTGCCGGCCACTAGAAGGGCCTGCAGGATGGACAGCAGCTCCGGGTACTCCATCCTGCGCGGGTCGCCTTCATTGGCCAGGTTGGCGTGTACCAAGTCGGAAACGATGTCGTCCCTGGGATCGGAGCGTCGCTCTTCGATCCGCTCGATGAAATACTTCTGAAACTCGATAATCTTGCGTATGGCATCGAGGCGGGTAGGCTTGTCGGAGACGCCGCCGAACTGCACGATGAACGCATCCGACCATCGATGGAATCGCTCCATGTCCTCGCGCGGTACGCCCAGCGCGTCTGCGATCACGATCATCGGCAGGTGATTGGCGAAAGCCGATTTGAATTCGCAGCCGCCCTTGGGCAGGCGGTCGATCAGCATGTTGGTGATTTCAGCGATGTATCCTGCCATGGCGTTCACCCGCTTGAAGGTAAATGCCATCATCGACAGCTTCTTATAACGGGTGTGGTCCGGCGGGTCGGCGGTCAGCATGGTGTCGGTTACCTGCACCGTCTGTTCGAGTAGTGCCGCTTCGTCCGGATCCACCGAAACTGCGCCACCTGCGGCCATCCGCTCGCGAAAGCGATTTGAAAAGATCTGCGGTTGAAGGCAAACCTGCTTTACCAACTCATGATTCGATACATAGACGATGCCGGTTTTCGGGTCGCGGAAAACCGGTGCCTCGTTCCTCAAGCGGGAAAAATAGCGGTAGGGATCTTGCAAAATATCGGGGCTGAATGCGTCGATATCGTCCAGCGAGGGCATGGTGGCAGAGTGAACAGGCTGGCTTTGGGTAGTCATTTTTCTTTCCTTATGTGAGGCTTGCACCGTCAACCACGATTTCCGCACCGGTGACAAAACTGGAATCTGCCGAAGCAAGAAATGCGATAACCGCAGCGACTTCGTCGGGCCGTCCCATCCGGTTCATCGGACAGCTTTGATTTACGGCTTTCAGGACCGCCTCGCGGCTTGCGCCTGCGGCAACGCCGGCGTCAATGACGCCGGCCACCATCGGCGTATCGATGGCGCCAGGCAGGACAGCGTTGACGCGGATGTCGTAACCTCGTTCGGCGCAGTGCAGCGCCACCGCGCGGGTCAGGATGCCGATGCCGGCCTTGGACGCAGCATAGGCCGCGAGGTCGGCCCGCGCCTTTTTGCTCTTGGTGGAGGACACGTTGATAATTGCGGCTCCTCGCTGGTTTTTCATGGCTGCCACACCGTGCCGGCAACCGAGAAACGTGCCTTCGAGATTGACCGCGATGGTGTGCCGGAAGCCCTGTAGCGTCTCCTGCTCGAAAGGCATCGGTATCGATATTCCCGCTGCATTGACCACAGTCGTCAGATTGCCGAATTTTGCGATGACAGCGACGATCGCTCGAGTCCAGGCATCGTCGGAGGTCACGTCGAGGGGAACGAACAGTGCGTTCTCGCCCAGTTCGCGCGCCAGGGCAAGTCCCTTGTCGGTCTGAATGTCGGCGAGCGCAACGCGAGCGCCACGCGCAATAAAGCGCCGTACAGTGGCGGCACCGATGCCGCTGGCGCCGCCCGATATCAAGGCGACCTCACCGGCTATATTCATTGACGCCCCCCTTATACTTGCGGGTGAAACGGACGCGCGCGTTTTGTTTTCGTGCGCTGTGCTTCACCGCCGACGTTATCTACTATAGTAGAGTATCATCTTTCATGATAGAGTTTTGCAGATTACAGTCGGGGATCGGGCTGTAGCGACTCCCAACATTACAGTTGTCGGCCTTGGGCCGAAAGGAGAACGTAAACGTGGATTACAAGCTTTTGATCAACGGCGAACTGGTTGCTGGGGCGCGTGCGCTGGATGTCATCAATCCGGCGATGGGCAAGCCTTTCGCCGTTGCATCACGTGCCGATGAGGCACAACTGAATTCTGCCGTCGCCGCGGCGAAGCGGGCCTTTCCCACGTGGTCTGCCTTGCCGGTCGATCAGCGTCGGACCAAGCTGCTCGCCTGGGCCGAGGCAATCGAAGCGCGTATTCCCGAACTGGCCGCCCTGCTGGTCGCCGAGCAGGGTAAGCCCATGCCCGAGGCGATGTTCGAGACAGGGCTGGTCCCGGCTGCCTTGCGCATCGTCTCGGCATCGGAGCTTGCACCGCGCGTGCTGCAGGAAAACGCGACGACCCGCGTCATCCGGCACAACACGCCGCTCGGGGTGGTGGCTGCCATCGCCCCATGGAATTTCCCGGTGATGCTGATGATGCTCAAGGTCATACCCGCCCTGATCACCGGAAACACCGTGGTTGCCAAGCCCGCGCCGACTACGCCGTTGACCATGCTGCTGCTCGGCCAGATTGCGGCCAATGTTCTCCCCCCCGGCGTGTTGAATGTGATCGTTGACGACAACGATCTGGGCAGCCTGCTGACCGGACATCCCGATGTCGCCAAGATTGCGTTTACCGGGTCGACCACGACCGGCCGCAAGGTGATGCAAAGCGCCGTCAGCACACTCAAGCGCCTGACCCTGGAACTGGGCGGCAATGACGCAGCCATCGTGCTTGACGATGTCGACGTGAAGGCGGTCGCGCAGAAGGTCTACATGGCGGCGATGATGAATGCAGGTCAGATTTGCGTCGCCGCCAAGCGCGTGTACGTGCCAAGCCGGCTCTACGATGGTTTCTGCGAGGAACTCGCGACGCTGGCAAGGTTCACCGTGGTGGGCGATGGAGCCCGGGAGGGGACGCAAATGGGCCCGATTCAGAACCGCCGGCAGTTCGATCGGCTGGGGGAATATCTCGCCGACGCGCATGAACATGGCAAGATTATCGCCGGTGGCGCGCCGCTGCCCGGCGATGGTTACTTCATCCCACCGACCATCGTGCGCGACATCCCGGACGACACACGCCTGGTGCGCGAGGAGCAATTCGGACCGGTGCTGCCAGTGCTGCGTTATGACGACATCGATGACGCGATCCGGCGTGCCAACGATAACGAATACGGCCTGGCAGGCACGATCTGGACCGCTGATCCCCAGCGTGCCGTGGGTATCGCGATGAAAATCGACACGGGAACCGTTTGGATCAACAAGCACCTCGATCTGCATTTCGATGTGGCGATGGGCGGGGCCAAGTATTCCGGCCTCGGCGAGGCGATGGGTCAGGAAGGGCTCGAGGCCTACACACAACGTAAAGTCATTGACGTCGCGTTGCAGGGCTAGGGCTGAGCCGACCCAAAAAGGGGGGACGAATGAAAATTACCGCCGCCGTGTGTCATGGAGGCGACCAGCCTTTCGCGCTCGAGGAACTGGACCTGGAGGCGCCGCAAAACCGCGAGGTTCTGGTTCGCGTTGTCGGCGTGGGTATCTGCCGTACGGACCTGTTGTTCCGCAACATGCCTCAGTTCCTGCAGTATCCGGCGGTACTCGGACATGAGGCTTCGGGCATCGTGCAGGCGGTCGGGTCAAGCGTTACCAAGGTCAAGCCGGGCGACCGTGTCGCCATCTCCTTCAATTCTTGCGGTGATTGCTGTTATTGCAGAGCCGATGAGCCCATATACTGCGAAAGCAATATCGCGCTCAACTGGGGGGGGCGCAGACCCGATGGATCGCGCGCCTTACGCTCACCTCAGGGCGAAGTGTCGAGTCATTTCTTCGGTCAGTCCTCCTTCGCCACTCACGCGCTTGCTACCGAACAAAACGTGGTGCGGCTGCCCCTGGATGCCCCGCTCGAACTAGCCGGGCCATTGGGTTGCGGCATCCAGACCGGCGCCGGCGCGATCATGCGTTCGCTGGCGTGTGAACGCGGTTCCTCGGTGGCAATCTTCGGTGGCGGCGCGGTTGGCCTCAGTGCGGTGATGGGCGCAGTGATTCAGGGCTGCCGCTCCATCATCGTTGTGGAGCCAGTCGAGACCCGCCGCGCGCTCGCGCTGGAACTTGGCGCCACGCATGCGATAGATCCGCTAGCCGAGGATATTGGCGCCCGCATCCGCGAAATCGCGCCAGCCGGTGTGAATTTTGCTTTCGATTCTACGGGCCGCGAAGACATCTTGGATCTGGCGCTCGCCAGCATGGCGAGAGGCGGGACCCTTGGTGTCGTGGCGGCGAGCGATCACAGTCAGCGCCTGCCGGGCAACCTGGCCCAGCTCATCATCTGCGGATACACGGTGAAAGGCATCATCGAAGGCGATAGCAATCCGGACAGCTTCATCCCAGAACTGCTCGACCACTATCGTGCCGGCCGTTTTCCCTTCACCAGGCTAATCAGGACATTTTCATTCTCAGCCATCAACGAGGCGGTTGAAGCACATCGTCGAGGCGAGTGCGTCAAGGCGGTTCTCCTGATGCCGGAACATAACTAGGAGCCCCCATGGAACTTGTCGGACTCGGCATGTATTTCGAGGACCTGCCTGTAGGCAGGAAATTCCGCAGTCTAAGCCGCACCATCAATGACGCAGACATCTGCGCCTTCATCAATGTCATCCACATGACCGAGTCCTTGTTTACTGACATGGAGTTCATCAAGAATGAGTCGGACATCAAGGGACGGCTGGCGCCGGGATCGCTGTCCTACTGCTTCGCCGAAGGCCTGCTGGCGCAGTCGACCATGCAGCACACCGGCTATGCCTTCCTGGGTATGGAATTGAACATGGAAAATCCCGCCTTTGCCGGCGATACCATCCATGTCGAGTGCGAGGTCGTCGAGGCGCGATTGAGCAATAGCCGCCAAGGGCGCGGTCTGGTGCGCACTTATAACAAGGTGGTCAAGGCGGATGGGACCGTGGTGCTGACATACAACCCATTGCGCATGGTGAAGTGCCGCAATTCGTAATGGGACTTACAAAATTTGGGCAAGGACGGCTCCTATAGGATAAGTCGCGCCCGCCGCCGCCATGATTCTTAATGTGCCGCTTGCCGGCGCCTCTATTTCTTCCACTGATTTCTCGCTCTCAATGGAGTAAAGCGGTTGACCCGCTTCTACCCGCCCGCCGTCTGCAATCAGCCATTGGCTGAGAACGGCTTCGTTCATCGCAAAACCGATTTTAGGCAACAACACATCAGTGGTCATGCGCTCTGGTACTCCGACTGTGGTAAATCAGAAAATTGCGTGGTGACGCCCGCATTTCAGCGCTGCAGGATGGTTACGCCGCTGACCCCGGGAGCACCGTAGACATGGGTGTACCCGGTCAGAGGATTGTTCGGCACCTGCCGCGGTCCCGCGTCGCCGCGCAATTGCAGGCAAATCTCGAACACTTGGCGCAGACCCGATGCACCGATCGGCTCGCCGTTGGCGAGGCAGCCGCCATCGGTGTTGACCGGCATTCTGCCGTGGATGTCGGTTTCGCCGTCCCGCAGCAGCTGCTCCTGCTCGCCGTCGGCGCAGAAACCATTCTCGGCCAGGTGAATGATTTCGGTCGCCGAATCGGTGTCTTGTAACTGCAGCACATGAATGTCCTTCGGCCCGACGCCTGCTTGCTCGAAAGCGGCGCGCGAGGCCGTCACCGTCGGCGAAGGCGCGGTCTTCGCGGCCAGGCTTGGTGCGAATACCTCGAATGAACCATAAGACCGGCTTCGGATCACCGCCGATTTGAGGATTACCGGCTTGCCCGCATAGCGCCGCGCATGATCGGCGCGGCACAGCACAAGAGCGACTGCTCCTTCCGAGGGACTGCATAGCGTGTATTTACGCAGGGGCAAATTGATCGGCGTAGATTGGGCAATATCCTGGAAGTTCATTTCCTTGCGCCGCCATGCATTCGGGTTGTGTACTCCGTTTCGGTAAGCGCGCTGTGCGACCCGTACCAGTGCATCTTCGGTGATTCCGAACTGATGCATGTAGCGGCGTGCCTTGAGTGCGAAGAACTGGGTAGTCAGCATCAGGCCGGTCTCACCGTACCAGCTGTCGAGCCCGTATTTTTGTGGATCAACATTGAAGGCACCGCGCGGATGCTTGTCAAACCCGACGGCCATGGCGATATCCGTCATGCCCGAGCGAATCGCCGCGACTGCACCGATCAGCGCGCTTGCGCCGGTCGCGCAGCCGTTGGTGACGTTGATGAAAGTCAGGCCGGTCAGTCCAAGGTGGTTGGACAGCGCGTCGGCGCTGCCGGCGCTCGAACTGCCACCGAATGCCACGCCGACTTCCTTCCACGAAACTTCGGCGTCGGCCAGCGCCTGGCGGGCGGCGACCACGCCTTGCTGCAAGCCACTCAACCCATCGGTACGGCCGAAAGGATGTATCCCGACCCCAATGACGGCAACATCCTGGGTCATTTTGCGGCTCCTGCGGGTTTGAAGGCGAAGGTATGCACTTGACTGCCATCGGCGCGAGTCCGATAAGCTTCGGTGACCAGTTCCATCCGCATGCCAATCTTTAGCGCGCCCGGATCGGACACCGTCAGGCGTGATTCGACCTTGATACCGCTGGGCATTTCGACATAGCCCACACCATAGGGCAGGAAGGGCTTGTCGGGGGTGCCCCCATTGAACGGTGTCTTGGGTTCGAAGTCTTGGACGGTCCATGACCACAGGATTCCGTGATCGCCGAGTTCGACCTCAACGACGTTCGTACCGCAACAGTTGGCGCAGCCCTGCTGGGCCGGGAAGAAATGTTCACCGCAGTCCTGGCAGCGGCTGCCGATCAAGGCCCAGCCTTTGCCCTTCCAGCGCAGCAGCCCGGGGGCGACCAATTCATTCGATTCGCTTGATTGCATGTGTACCTGTCACCTGATTTTTTATTCGAGGGTGGCCCTGATCGCGGCCTCGATCTGCTCGGATCCCGGTACGAAGGCGGTTTCGAGTGGCTTCGAGTACGGTACTGGGCAGAACGCCGCGCCCACGCGTTGCACGGGCCGTTTGAGCTGATCGAACAGCTGTTCATGGATGACGCTGGAGATTTCCGCACCAACGCCGAAGGGGGTGACCGCTTCATGGACGGTAACCGCGCGCCGGGTCTTCGCGACGGACGCGAGCACTGTGTCGCGGTCCCACGGGGAAATCGTTCGAAGGTCCAGCACCTCGACCGAGATGCCATGCTGCGCCAGCTTATCGGCGGCGGCCAATACCCGCGGAATCTGCGGGCCATAGCTGATTACGGTGACGTCACTACCGGGTAGCAGGACATGGGCTTTGCCGAGCGGAATTCTTGTTCCGGAAACGGCGGGGGCCCCTGGGGTCCAATAACCCGGCATGTTCTCGATGAACATGCATGGATCGTCGTCCTCGATGCAGGATCGGAGAAGGCCATAGGCCTCGGCGGGGGACGATGGAACGACCACCTTCATGCCAGCGGTATGAGCAAACCAAGCTTCGAGGTAATCGCAATGCTGTCCTCCGGAACTGCGGCCGGCGCCGGTCATGGTGCGCACGGTGATCGGCACATGGGTCTGACCGCCAGACATAAAGCGCAGCTTGGCGGCGTGGTTAACCAGCATGTCCATCGCCACAGTGGTGAAGTTCATCAGCATGATTTCTGCCACCGGCCGCATGCCAACGATGGAAGCGCCGATCGCGGCGCCGATGATGGCTTGTTCCGCGATCGGGGTGGAGCGCACGCGCGGACCGAACTTGCTCGACAGCCCGCGCGTCGCACCCGCGACACCCCCGCCTTCGGGATCGGCGACGTCCTCGCCAAGCAGGATCACGCTGGAGTCATCTTGCAGTGCATCGTGCAATGCGAGGTTGATTGCCTGGACGGTATTCGAGGATGCGGCATTTTTGATACTCATCGCGCTACCTCTTCGCGAAATACGTCCTTGCGCAATTCATCGAGGGACGGGAATGGACTCGACAGCGCGAACTCCACCGCAGCATCAAGTTCGTCCTCGATAGCTGTCTCGATAGTCGTAAGTTCAGCTTCGGTGGCGTGGCCATTCGCCATCATCCACGCACGGAAGCGCGGTATTGGATCCTTCTCTACCCACGATTCCTTCTCGCCCGGGTCCATGTAAGTGTCTGCATCGCCAAAGTAGTGGCCGAAGAAACGGAAGGTCATTGCCTCGATGAATGTAGGTCCTCCGCCGGCACGGGCCCGGTTCACCGCCTGGTTGGCGGCGGCGTACATTGCCAGTGGATCGTTGCCGTCTACGCGGATGCCCGGCATTTCGTAGGCAGCAGCGCGATCAGAGAGGTGCGCAATCGAGGTACCGACCGAATACTTGGTATGTTCGGCGTAGCGGTTGTTCTGGCAAACGAAGACCACCGGCAGTTTCCATACCGAGGCCAGGTTGAGTGCCTCGTGAAAAGCGCCGATATTGCTGGCACCGTCGCCGAAATAAGCCACGGTGACACGGTCGTCATTGCGCAATTGGGCGGCCAGGGCCAAGCCATTGGCGATCGGCAGGCTGCTGCCGACGATCCCGGTCGTCACCATGATGCCCGACCCGGGATGGGTGATGTGCATGGCCCCCCCCTTTCCCTTGCAGGCGCCAGTGCTGCGGCCGGCAAGCTCGGCCCAGAGCAAGTCGAGCGGGATGCCTTTAGCGACCATGTCGTGGATCCCACGATAGGTGGTGACAATGTAATCTCGGTCGGACATGTTGACCGAGACTGCGGCCGGGATGATTTCCTGGCCGCGCCCGGAGTAGTAGGGCATAGCCATGCGTCCCAATTTGATGACTTCGCGCAGACGCGCATCGTTCTGGTATTGGCGTATCGCCGCGCGATACATGGCGACGAGTGTGGCTCGATCCGGTTGTTCGGTCATGTGTGTTCCTCCTCGGCGGCCCTCAACGAGGGAATGTCTCACGGACAAATTCAGATTTGGGATTATGCGTGAAATGACTCTACTATAGTGGAAATTCTATAAATGGAGTTTCTGGAATGCCGCAGACAATGAAACGTGACGCCAGCGGGTGGCTGTCACGCCTGACCCCGGAGAGCATCGAGAAATATTCCGCGAACGGTACCTGGTCAGGGAAGATGGTCCATGAATGTCTGTGGGAGCGCGCGCTGCATGCACCTGACCAAGTCGTTCTGATCTCCGGGTCTGGTACAGAAGTGACCGTGAAGGAGTTGGCGGACGATGCGCGTGCGCTAGCTGCGACCATGGTCGCGGAGGGGCTACGGCAGGGAGACGTGGTGAGCTTTCAGCTGCCGAACTGGACGGAAGCGGCGGTGATCAATATCGCGGCCTCGGCGCTTGGCCTGGTCGTCAATCCCATTGTTCCGATCTATCGGGGCGCGGAATGTCAAGCCATCCTGAGCGATGCGCATACCAAGCTACTGTTTGTTCCGCGCAAATTCCGCGGCTTTGACTATGTGGCGATGGTCGAGCAGTTGCGTGGCAATCTTCCGCAACTGCGCCATGTGGTGAGCGTCGATCCAGATGCTCCCACCGAGGCAAGCTATGGGCGTTTCCTGGAAGCCGGCCGTGGCAAGAGAGTGGACTGGCCGAAGGTTGATCCGAACGCGATCAAGCTGGTGTTGTTCACTTCCGGTACCACCGGACGAGCGAAGGGTGCGCTCCATACGTACAACACGCTGGCGGCGGGACATGTCGGCCTGGATTATTGGAAGGTGGATTCGCGCGACGTGGTGTTGATGCCCTCGCCGGTAACCCACATCACGGGTTACATGTGGGCGTTGGAGTTCCCCGTCCTGTTCGGATTCAAGACGGTATTGATGGTGCAATGGAATGCGGATGCGGCAGTGCAGCTCATCGAGCGTTTCCAGGCGACGCTGAGCGTCGGCAGCATGCCCTTTTTGCAGGAATTAATGAATGCGGCAACGCAAAGGGGCACAGCGCTGCCTAGCCTGCGTCTGTTCGCCTGCGGGGGCGCCCCGGTACCGCCAACCCTGATAGCGAAGGCTCACAGCATCTTTGTCAATTGCCGCTGCCACCGCATGTATGGCGCGACCGAGGCGCCGGGAATCACACGCGGCTGGATGGGACCGGACGAAGCCGCGCTGGCCGCGAACACCGACGGAAAGATCGTGGGTTGGGAAGTAAAGATAATCGATGATCAGGGGACCCCTGTGCCACCGGGTACGGATGGCGAAATCGTGGTGCGCGGCGCTGGAATGATGGTTGGCTATACCGATCCTGAGCAGACCGCGGGCAGCTTCACAGCGGACGACTACTTCATCACCGGCGATATCGGACATGAAACGACCGGGGGCGGGTTGGTGATCACGGGGCGCAAGAAGGATCTGATCATCCGCGGCGGCGAGAACCTATCGGCAAAAGAAATCGAGGACGCCCTGCAGCGCCATCCCGGCATCCGTGCAGCGGCAGTGGTGTCCATGCCTCATCCCCGGCTGGGGGAAGGCGTTTGTGCATACGTAATTCCGGCAAGCACCGAGTGTCCGCCGGCAACGGACGCGTTGCTGCGTTTTGTCGAAGCATCGGGTCTGGCAAGACAAAAACTGCCGGAACGTTTCGAGTTCATCTCCGAATTGCCGCGCACGCCTTCCGGCAAGGTCCGCAAGGATCTGCTGCGCACGGCGATACGCGACAAACTGCTGCAAGAATGCGCACCATGAGGCGTGGCGCCCCCTACCGTGATAACCGCCTCGCACCGGGCAATGGACATGAGTTGAAATCAAAAGAAACAATTCTGCTATAGTAGAACATGTAGGCAGCGCATGCCTGCATTTTGCAAAGCTAGCAAAATATCGGGAGGAGCAGAAACATGACGAGTTCCGGGCAGGACGCAGGACCGCTTTCCCATATTAAGGTGGTCGAGCTCGGCTCGTTTATCGCCGGGCCGTTTTGTGGCCAGCTCTTGGCCGATATGGGTGCGGAGGTCATCAAGATCGAGCCGCCGCGCACAGGCGATCCGATGCGGCAGTGGGGCGTCCAGAAGGCGGCGGACGGTCAGTCGTTGTGGTGGGCGGTGATCGGGCGCAACAAACTCTCGGTCACGCTCGATCTGCGCAATGCGGAAGCGCGCGAGCATGTGCGCCGCCTGATCCTTGATGCCGACGTGCTGATCGAGAACTTTCGGCCCGGAACGCTGGAAAGCTGGAATCTGTCGCCCGCAGAGCTGCAGCGCGAACAGCCTGAACTGATCGTGGCGCGTATCTCGGGCTTCGGGCAGACCGGACCCTACAGCCGCCGTGCCGGCTTCGGCTCGGTGGCCGAGGCGATGAGCGGATTGCGCCACATTACCGGTAGTCCGGATCGCCCACCCGCGCGCGTGGGAATCTCGCTGGGCGATTCGCTCGCCGGCCTGTTTGGCGTCATCGGTGTGCTGTCCTCGCTGGTTGCCCGCCCGGTGCGCCAGAACAAGGGGCAGGTAGTGGACGTATCCATCGCCGAAAGCGTGCTTGGCGTCATGGAGAGCATCGTCGCCGAATACGCGGCGACCGGCGCGGTGCGGCAACGAACAGGCAGCATCCTGCCAGGGATCGCGCCCTCGAATCTCTACCCGACCGTTGACGATGATGTGATCCTCATTGGCGCCAATGCCGACAATATCTTCGCGCGGCTGGCCGAGGTCATGGGTCAATCGGAGCTGGCGAGCGATCCGCGCTTCGCAACACATGTCGCGCGCGGCCGAAACCAGAACGAACTCGATGGCATTGTGGCGGCATGGACCGCGACCAAACCCCTCTCTGAACTGCTTGATCTGATGGAGCGTAGCGGGGTTCCCGCGGGCCCGGTCAATGATGCCGCCGGTGTTTGCGCCGATCCGCACTTTCGCGCGCGCGAGGCGATCGTCGAGGTGCCGGCCGGCGATCTCGGCACACTGACCATGCAGGGCATATCGCCGCGCTTGTCCGAGACGCCGGGGTCGGTGCGTTGGACGGGACCATCGCTGGGCGAGCACAACGAGGAGATATTGATCGGACGTCTGGGGATTGCGCGCGAGCACCTGAATGACTACGTCGCGCGGGGGGTTGCGTGAGCGATGTGCGCATCATCGATGTCGGACCGCGCGACGGCTTGCAGAACGAGTCCGTCGCCATTCCGAGTGCGGCCCGCGTCGAACTGATCAACGCACTGGTCGCCGCCGGCATCCGCACGGTGGAGGTCGGCAGTTTCGTGTCGCCACGGGCGGTCCCGCAGATGGCGCGCACCGATGAGGTGCTGGCCGGCGTGTCACGACCCCCGGGCGTTCTTTATCCAGTGCTGGTGCCGAATTTGCGGCGCTTCGAAGAGGCGCGCAAGGCCGGCGTCGATTGCGTCGGCATTTTTGCCGCGACCACCGAAAGCTTTACACAGAGGAACCTCGACTGTTCCGTCGCCGAAAGCTTGGTACGTTTCGGCGAGGTGGCGAAAGCAGCCCTGGCGCAGGGGATGAAAGTGCGGGGCTATGTGTCCTGCGCGGTCCACTGCCCCTTTGAGGGCTGGGTCGATCCGGCGCGGACAGCGGATATCGCCCTGTCGCTCGCGCAGATGGGGTGCTATGAAATTTCGCTGTGCGACACGACTGGTGCCGGCACACCTGCGCAGGCACGCGCCATGGTGGGTGCGGTGCGTGCAGCAATACCACTCGAACGACTTGCCGTGCATTTTCACGACACCTATGGACAGGCACTTGCCAATACGATGGCCGCTCTCGATGAGGGAATCGGTGCCGTTGACAGTTCGGTCGCCGGTCTTGGCGGTTGTCCCTTCGCGCCAGGCGCGGCTGGCAATCTCGCCACCGAGGATTTGCTCTACATGCTGGAAGGACTAGGCGTGTCGACCGGGGTCGATCTCGATCGAGTGGTCGCGGCCGGGCGTGCGATCACGAGCCTTCTCGGGCGGCGGTCGCCAAGCCGCGTGGCGGCGGTGAACACGCGGGCGCGGTTCTCTCAACTCTCTGTTTGAATATTGGAAGGATAAAGTTGCAGCGCGAAAAATTCCACATGTACATCGGCGGCGAATCATGTGATTCGGCCTCCGGCCGTTGGCTGGAGACGCAATACCCCTATACGGGCAAGACCTGGGCAGAGATTCCGCGCGGCGACGCAGCGGATGTGGACCGTGCCGTACGGGCCGCTCACCGCGCGTTTACGACCGGGCCCTGGGCTACGGTGACCGCGAGCGATCGCGGTCTGCTGCTCTACCGGCTTGCCGATCTGGTGACCGCCAATGCCGAGCGGTTGGCAGATATCGAGGTGCGCGACAACGGCAAGCTCAAAGTCGAAATGCTCAACCAGATGCGCTATTTGCCGCGCTGGCTGCAGTATTACGGCGGGCTCGCCGACAAGATCGAAGGCAAGGTGACGCCGATCGACAAGGAGGATATGTTTCACTATGTGCGCTATGAGCCCCTGGGTGTGGTGGCCGCCATCACGCCGTGGAATTCGCCGCTGCTGCTCACCTTGTGGAAGCTCGCGCCGGCGCTTGCCGCCGGCAATACCGTGGTGGTCAAACCATCCGAGTTCGCGTCGGTCTCCATGATCGAATTCGCCAAATTGTCGGAACAGGCGGGATTTCCGTCTGGCGTCATCAACGTAGTAACCGGCTATGGTGAGGAAGCTGGCGAGCCCCTGGTCACGCATCCGCTGGTGGCGCGCGTCGCTTTCACCGGCGGCGATGCCGGCGGACGCAAGGTGTATGAGAGCGCCGCGCGCGGGCTAAAGCGCGTCTCGCTCGAACTCGGTGGCAAGTCACCCAACATCGTGTTCGAGGATGCATCGATCGACGAAGCGGTGAAGGGTGTGATCTCCGGCATCTTCGCCGCGAGCGGTCAAACCTGCATGGCCGGTTCGCGCCTGCTGGTGCATCAGTCCATACACGATGAATTAGTTTCCAAGATGATCGACGCTATGGCGGGGGCACGTCTGGGCGATCCCTATGATCCGGCGACCAACATCGGGCCGATGGCGACCGAGCAGCAATTGACGAAGGTGCTGCACTATATCGACATCGGCAAGCGGGAAGGCGCGCACTGCGCGCTCGGCGGTGCGCGCGCCACCGGCCCGGGATTGGATCAAGGCTGGTTCGTTCAGCCGACCATCTTCACCGGCGTGACCAACAGCATGCGCATCGCGCGCGAGGAAGTGTTTGGCCCGGTGCTGGTCGTCATCCCGTTCGGTAGTGATGAAGAGGCGATCGCAATCGCCAACGACACCGAATTCGGTCTTGCAGCGGGCCTGTGGACCGGGAGCTTGGACCGCGCGATCAACATGCCCAAGCGCCTTAAAGCCGGCACGGTGTGGGTCAATGCTTATCGGGTGGTCAGCTACATGGCGCCATTCGGCGGGGTCAAGGCATCCGGCATCGGACGGGAAAACGGCGCGGATGCAATCTACGAATACCTCGAGGCGAAGAGCGTTTTCATCCGTCCGACGCCCAAGATACTGAATCCATTTTTGATGTAGCGGTTCACCTTTCCCATGTCGGATCCTTGGCGACGGCCTTTTGTCCCTGTCGCTCGCCCGTAGCAACCAGCCGGGCCGCATCGCCGCGCGGCAATTCGCTGCGATGGAGTACCGCCTCCAAGATATTGCCCGATTTTGGCGGACCCACTGAGCAGGGCGGCACTTCAAGAATGGGTGACGCGTCTCAATTCAGAGTATCCGACAGCGTCTACGTGAGCACCGTCGCAGTAAGTTCTTTACGCGCCATGTACAAATGTTGCCAGATCTTTACATATCAGGATGGAAAATGAGCACCATTCAACGAAATCTTCGATGTGTCACGGGCATAGCAGTTTTAGCCGTGATTGTCAGCAGTTGCAGCGGGTCGACTGACGCCCCCTCGACCCCGAATGCTCCTGCGCCCGTTACGGGAGTCGCAACACCCAGTTCGGTATCGGTCGTGACGGCGACGAACGCCAACTAAACGCCAGAGGAGGACATCATGTCGCATAATTTTCGTTTCCCATGGCTAATTGCCGTCTCAAGCGTTGCCTCCGGGGTCGCGATCGGCGCGCCGCCTTCTACGTCGGCGTATTTCACCGATGCGCAGAACAGCTACGTCCAGGACGCCACCTCAGAGAGCATCGGGCAGGTAAATATGATCGCCTGCATCATGAGTTCGATGCGACCTGACGCTCTCGTCAACCAGGGTCCCTACATCGCGCTCGTGGATCAGAACAAGTGCGATTCCAGCAAACGTTCAAGTACCTCGAGTTCCGGAAGCGATGGCGCTTCGCAAGCGGCGAATTACATGACGGTGACCGTGGATTCGACGCGCGCCTCCAACTCCGATCCGATGATCGTGAAGGCTTGGGTGAACGATGAGCAGAACGGCCAGCCTGAGACGGTATTTGTGCACATCAGCGCAACCGAAGCGCCGTCGACGTCTAACCCTTATGGGGCCTTCCGCCTGGATTTTTGCGGCAAGGCCAACAGCGGCGGGGCCTGCATGATGAACGGCTTCATGCAAGGAGGCGCCGGTGCGTTGAGCTACTACCAAACCGAGAGCGGCGGTGGCGGCGGCGGCGGCGGGCGCACGACCGCGCTGCAGCTGAGTAGCGTCGGCACCTCCACCGGCAGCGGCGGGCTGCACATGGTTGAGGGTGATGGAAGCGGTGGCACCCAGACCAGCGCGTTTAATTTCGCTTACGACCAGAATTACTTTCTGCGTGATGATGGCACGCCCAACGGCGCGCAATGTTTCAGTCGCAATGCGGCGGACCCTGCGACCGGGTTGTCGGTCTGGCGATACGGTCTATATGACTCAACCACAGGCGCGCGCGTGGATCTTAATTCAGGGTTTCCAATCGAGTACGTTAGCGGTGCAACGACCTATCAGGGCTATCTGGGTTATTGGGGCCTGTCGCTGCCTTCCGCAGCGACCGCAACGCTCGTCACCGGCTCAACCGTCCAGAAGGTCGACTACTCAAGCAGCGGTGGGGCACCGACCCGGACTTCCTACACAATCCTTCAGAACGGCGGCAAGCTTACTCGATACACGAAAAAAACCCGCACACTGCACGAGCTGGACCAGATTCATTTCAACGCCTGGGTCGGTGAGGTCGGCACCTCAGGCCTGCCGACCTCTAACACGCAGTACGAGATGTTTTGGGACGATGCGAGCAGCATGTTCATTGCAACGGCGGTGATGCAGTGTACCCAGGACGGCTGCCAGACGGGCAACCTGCCCAATAACACCAACATCGCCGTCGATCCGAGCTACTGGTCAAGCGCAGGGGGTATCCAAGGCTGGTCCCAATCATTGGGCGGGGAGCTGTTCATCGATCTGCATGGGCTTAACGGCCCCGTCGTATCGAGCGCAATTACGGTCGCTTATCGGGTGCAGGAACTCGTGTACCCCGGGGACACCGCGGTGAGCACGCTCTACTGCGTCAACAACTGTCCCTCCGCGGCTTCGCTATCGAGCTACTTTACACAGAGTGGCACGCCGGTTGCTTCGCCTTACGGACGCTATTACTACTATTGGTATCCGGTGCCGGCGAGCGATTTTTTTAAATACACGCTTGATGCCAATGG